>DATKFF010000387.1:0-12754 GCA_035511595.1 Solirubrobacteraceae bacterium
CCCGGTCTGCGCCTTGAGGCCCTTTGGAGACGAAACCGACACCGGGGGCCAGAAGCCCCAGCAGTTCGTGCTCGAGCTGTTCGTCTTGTGGCAGATGATGTGGTGCGTGGTCTCGCCCTGGAACGTGTAGACCGCGAAGCCAGCGGGGCCGACCGCGGCCGACTCCGTCTTGTTGACCGCACGCACGGCGAAACTCTTGAACGCCGCGTTGGTGTCGTGGACGTTCTTCTCGACCTTCAGCGTGAACGTCGAGGCGGCGGCGATCCCGCCGATCGCGGCGAGGGCGAATCCCGTGAGACCGGCGAAGATGACGATTGCTGCTCGCGGCAGTCGGCGCGCTCGGCCGTGGCCGGTTGGATCAGACATGCGGGGCTCCTTCGGATCGTGGATGGGTCCTGCACTAAGGACGCCTCTGGCGTCCGACCCTTCCCGATCGGGAGTCGGTTAGCGGCTGCCGCCGGCCATCGCCGGCAGGATCACGAGCGTGTCCGCCTCGCCGACCGAGGTGTCGAGGCCGCCCAGCACCCGCACGTCCTCGTCGTTGAGGTACACGTTCACGTAGCGGTTCAGGCCGCCGTCGGGCGCGAACAGCTGCGCCTCGGTTTGAGGATGACTGTCGGCGAGCGCGCGCAGGATCTCGCCGACCGATCCGCCGTCAGCGGTCAGCTCCTTCTCTCCTCCGACGGAGGGGCGCAGCACGGGCGGGATGCGAACCGTTGCCATCTCGACTTCGAGAGCCTAGTGCGCGCCGGCGCAGAACGCCTCGTAGTCGGGGAACACGCCCATCTCCTCGTCGGCGATCGCCTCGGGGTGGCGTGAGCAGATCGGGCACTGCGGGTCTCGCCTGACCTTCACCTCGGTGAACGAGGCGGCGAGCGCGTCGTACATCATCAGGCGCCCGATCAGCGGGTCGCCCTCGCCCAAGATCAGCTTGATTACTTCTGTCGCTTGGAGCAGGCCCATCGTCCCCGGCAGCACGCCGAGGACGCCGTTGGCGCCGCACGAAGGCGCCAACTCGGCGGGCGGCGGCACGGGGAACAGGCACCTGTAGCACGGGCCGTCGTACGGCTTGAACACCGACAGCTGCCCCTCGAAGCCGAGGATCGCGGCCGAGACGACCGGGATCTGTAGGCGGACCGAGGCGTCGTTGAGCAGGTACCGGGTGGGGAAGTTGTCGAGGCCGTCGACGACGATGTCGTAGCCGGGCAGGATGTCCATGATGTTCTCGGGGCCAAGCCGGATCGGGTACTTCTTGACCTTGACGTCGGGATTGAGCGCGTTGATCGTCTGCTCGGCCGAGTCGACCTTCGGCACGCCGATCCGCTCCGACGAATGGATCACCTGGCGCTGGAGATTCGAGACATCGACTTCGTCGTTGTCGACGATTCCCAGCGTTCCGACCCCGGCGGCGGCCAGATACAGAGCCGCCGGCGAGCCGAGTCCGCCGGCGCCCAGCAGCAGCACCTTCGCGTCGAGCAGCTTCTGCTGCCCTTCGGGCCCAACCTCCGGCAGCAGCAGGTGGCGTGAGTAGCGCTCGCGCTGCTCGGCGCTCAGCGTGCGCGGGACCTCGACCTCGTAGCCGCGGTCCTTCCACAGCGTGAACCCGCCGGTCATCGACTCGACGTGCTCGTAGCCGAGATCCTCGAGCATCGTCCTCGCGGCCCAGGCGGAGCGGTTGCCCGAGGCGCAGTAGAGGACCACGTGGTCGGAGCGATCGGGGACGGCACCCTCGATCCGTGACTCCAGGTAGCTCTTGGGGACGTGCTTGGCGCCGGGAATGTGGCCGGCGGCCCATTCCTCTGGCTCGCGGACGTCGACGAGCACGGCGCCGTTCGAGGCCTGCTCGCGCACGGCGGCCGGATCGACCTCTTCGATCCTGCTCTTGATCTGGCGGAGAACCTCAGCTCCGGACGGGCTCATCGTCAAAAGCTCCTAAAGGCGGTAGGGATTCAATACTTCACAGAGTATAGCCCCCAGCGAGCGCCGCCGGGCGCCATCCCTGGATGCTCTCAGGCGGGCGGATCGTGCACGGTTCGCCAGACCGGCGGCCGCGACCGTGAGCGAAGGCCCCCCGCGCAGAGGGCGCGGCGGGGGGCCCTCAGCTGCGCCCGCCCCAGAGTGGCTGTGGGGCGCCTCCGGAGAGGCGCCCCACAAGCTCAGACCCAATCAGACCCAATCGTTCGTCGTCCCCCTAACAGCACCGGTTACGGCTTTCTTGAAAGGGGTTGCACGGGAATTATCGGCGGCGGTCGATTTGGCCGATATCGGGGCTAGACCCCATATTGCGATCGGCCCATTCGACCGACCCATGACCTGGGGCGCCAGCCATGAAATCTCGTTCGCTGCTCACGCAGGTGCTGATCGTCAACTTGGTGCTCGTCGCCGCCACGGCGCTGGTGGCCGCGATCGCCGTCCGCGCCAACCTCCACGCAGTCGTGCGCGGGCGCGAGGCGATCGTGCTAGGGCTCGCCCTGGTCGCGACGATGCTCGGCAACTGGCTGGTGCTGCGGCGGCGCTTCAAGCCGCTCGATCAGGTGATCAGCGCGATGGAAGGGGTCGACCTGGGCGCCCCACGGGGACAATCGGTGGTCCGGCTACCCCCCGACAGCTCGGAGGTGCAGCGGCTCGAGCTGGCGTTCGAGCGGATGCTCGGACGGCTCGAGTCCCAGCGCCGCGAGGCCGGGCGCGCCGCGATCCAGGCGCAGGAGCGTGAGCGGCGGCGGATCGCCCAGGATCTCCACGACGAAGTCAACCAGGCGCTGACCGCCGTCTCGCTGCGACTCCAGGCCTCGATCGAGCACGCCACCCCTGAGCTGCGCCGTGAGCTGACCGAGACGAAGCGGCTGGCGAGCCAGGCGATGGAGGAGCTGCTGGCGATCGCGCGTCAGCTGCGTCCGGCCGTGCTCGACGACCACGGCCTGCTGCCGGCGCTGCACAGCCAGGTGCGCGGCTTCGCCGAGCAGACCGGGATCCACGCCAACTTCAACGCCCGCGGACCGATGCCGACCCTGACGCCAGAGCAGCAGCTCGTGATCTACCGGGTCACGCAGGAGGGTCTGTCGAACGTCGCGCAGCACGCGTCCGCTCGCAAGGTCGATGTCGAGCTGTCATTCATCGGCCGCACGGTGCTGCGGATCAGCGACGACGGCCGCGGCTTCACGCAGGTCAACGGTGCGACCCGCAACGGCGGGCTCGGCCTCTCGGGGATGCGGGAGCGGGCGCTGCTAATCGGTGGGCAGCTGTCGATGTGGTCGGGTCCCGGTCAGGGAACTCGCGTCGAACTGACAATCGAAAGGTGAACAGATGCGGATCCTCGTAGCCGATGACCACGGGATCGTCCGGGCGGGCATCAGGCTGCTGCTCGAGCGCCAGTCGGACCTCGAGGTGGTCGCCGAGGCCGCTGACGGCGTCGAGGCCGTCGAGCGCGCGCTCGCGCTCAGGCCGGACCTCTGCATCCTCGACGTCGGAATGCCGAAGATGACCGGACTCCAAGCCGCTCGCGAGATCCGCTCGCACCTGCCCGGCGCGCGGGTGCTGATTCTCTCGATGCACGACGACGAGCACTATCTGTTCGAGGCGCTCAAGGCCGGGGCCTCGGGGTACGTGCTCAAGCGTGAGGCCGACCAGGACCTCGTCGGCGCGATCCGCGCGGTCGGCGGCGGCGAGGCGTTCCTGACCAACGCCGCCGAGCGCTCGATGATCCGCGAGTGGATGGACGACGGCGCCGAGGGACCGGCGATCCCGCTGACCCCGCGTGAGGAGGAGGTCGTCAAGCTGATCGCCGAGGCGTACACCAACCTGCAGATCGCCGACATCCTCCACCTCTCGGAGAAGACGGTCGAGTCCCACCGCGCCAACGTGCTGCGAAAGCTCGGGATGCGCGACCGGGTGCAGCTCGTCCGCTACGCGATCAAGCGCGGGCTCGTCGAGCCCTGAGGGCGAGCGCGGCCTACCATCGGAGCGCCAGATGCGCGCTCCCGTCGATCACATCGCCGCGCCCCCGTTCCCGGCCAAGCTCCCGTGGATCAACGTCGCTCCGCTGCGGATGGACCAGCAGCTGGGGCGGCCGGTACTGATCGAGTTCTGGGACTTCTGCCGCGCCAACTCGATCCGCACGCTGCCGTACATGAAGGCCTGGCATGAGCGCTACGCCAACCGGGGGCTGCGCGTGATCGGCGTGCACGCGGCCGGGTTCGAGCCTTCGCGTGACCCCGAGGCCGTACGGGCGGCGGTCGCGCGGCTCGGCGTGCCCTACCCCGTGGTGGTCGACACCGACCTCGAGATCTGGGGCTTCTACGGGAACCTCGGGTGGCCGGCGCGCTACCTGTTCAACCAGGAGGGCAAGCTGTTCGAGCACCACTACGGCGAGGGCGGCTACGAGGAGACCGAGCTCGCGATCCAGGAGCTGCTCGGGATCGATGAGCCGACGCTCCGACCGATCCGCCCTGAGGACGAGCCCGGAGCGGTGCTCGAGCCGCAGAGCGAGGAGGTGCAGGGGCCCTACTCGGGCAGCTACCGCGGCGGCGCCGTGTGGGCGGTGCTCGACGGCACCGGCGAGGTTTTCGTCAACGGTCGCGCGGTCGCGGTCGAGGGCCCCGGCGCCTACGAGCTGATCAGCCACGAGCGCAGCACCAACGGCGAGCTCACGCTCGACCCGGGACCCGGAGTGCGCTGCTATGCGGTGTGCTTCACGCCCGGTCTAGCAAGTTGATCAGCCGCGGCGGCGCGTCGTCCTCGAGGGCCACGCAGAATCCCGGCCGGTAGGGGCTATCGCCGGGCGAGTCGCCGAGGAACCCGCGCTCGTAGACCCAGCAGCCCGTATTCAGCATCGAGGCGCCCCGTCGGGTGGCCCAGTCCGAGCGGTCGTCACTCGGCAGCGGGCCGGCCCGGTGGGTGTGGCCCGAGAGCACGTACGGGGCGTCAACGCCCAGGCGCTCGATCATCTCGTCGACGGCGCGCACCCCGGCCCGTCGCAGCTCGGCACCTGAGACGTCAGCGCGGAACGGGCCGAGCCCCGCGCGGTTGAGCGCGGCGACCGCCGCGGGGAAGGCGAGCGCAACTCCCGCGCCACGGATCGATCGGCGGCGCCCGGAGCCCTGCAGCGAGTGCCACGCGCGCACCTGAAGCCCGCCGCCACCGCGTCCGCGCACACCGCCGCTCTGCGCGACCGTGTCGATCCACGCGTACATCGGACCGAGCACCGCCTCGTAGTCCTCCGTCCGCGCGGGGCTGCCGTCGTTCCCCGGACCGACGCGCATCATCAGCCCGGCGCCGAGACGCTCGAGGATCGGGACGGTCGTGTGGACGTCGCCGTAGTGGCCGTGGATCGCGTACACGTCCTCGCGCAGCCACACGCCCGGGTAGGCGGCGCGGACGTTCGCCCCGCCGAGGCTCGCGGCCAGCGCCGCAAGCGGCTCCTGCTCGCGCCAGTCGACAGCCGTCTCCAGCTCCAGCGCCGGCGCGTCGGCCTCCCCCGCGCGGCGCTCGAGCCAACCGCGCAGCAGCCGGTGGTCGTGGTTGCCGGGGACGACCACCACCTCGGCGCCGGGCGCAAGCGCGTCGGCGAGCTCGCGCAGCACCGGGTCGGCCACCGCCATCGCATCGCGCATCGGACCGTGGCGAAGCTCGATCGTGTCGCCGAGCAGCACCAGCCGGTCGTAGCCGCCGAGCTCGGCGAGCAGCGCGGCCCGCGGCTCGGCGCGGCGCAGCGTGTCGACCTCGGTGCGCGCGCCGAGGTGCAGGTCCGAGACGACCAGGCTGCGCAGGGGGCGGCGCCCGTCCTACGCTGTCGCCATCGGGGGGCGGATCGCCTTTGGGAGCATGAACCGGACGTCCTCCTGGATGACCTCCAGCTCGCTGACGTCCGTCGTGCCACGCGCGCAGAAGAACTCGACCAGCCGCTCGACAAGCTCCTCGGGGGCGCTCGCGCCGGACGTGATCCCGACAACGCGCATCCCCTGCAGCCACTCCTCCTCGACCTGCAGCTCGTTGTCGATCAGGTGGGAGGCGGCGCCGTGCTCACGGGCGACCTCGACCAGCCGGTTGGAGTTCGACGAGTTCCGCGAGCCGATCACCAGTACGAGGTCGCACTCGCGCGCCAGCTGCTTGACCGCGGCCTGGCGGTTGGTGGTGGCGTAACAGATGTCGTCGGTGCGGGGGCCGACGATCGCCGGGAAGCGCTCGCGTAGGCGATTGATGATCGCCCGGGTCTCGTCCACCGACAGGGTGGTCTGCGAGATGTACGCGATCTTGGTCGGGTCCTCGACCTCGAGCCGGTCGACGTCGTCGACGCTCTCGATCAGGACGATCCGGTCGGGGGCCTCCCCCATCGTGCCCTCGACCTCCTCGTGGCCGTCGTGCCCGACGAGCACGATCGTGTAGCCATCCGCTGCGAACTTCTTCGCCTCGACGTGGACCTTCGTCACCAGCGGGCAGGTCGCGTCGATCGTCTGCAGCCCTCGCGCGCGGGCGTTGGCGTGGACGCTGGGCGCGACGCCGTGCGCGGAGAAGACGACCGTGGCGCCCTCGGGCACCTCGGTCTCGGCGTCGACGAACACGGCGCCGCGGCTGCGCAGCTCCTCGACCACGTGCTTGTTGTGGACGATCTCCTTGCGCACGTACACGGGCGCGCCGTACAGATCGAGGGCGCGCTCGACCGTCTGCACCGCCCGATCGACGCCCGCGCAGTAGCCACGGGGCGACGCCAGCAGCAGTTTCTCTGGGCAGGCCGCCATCGCTGTCAAGTGTAGGGGCCGGTCACGGCCGTACGCCGACCGACAACCCGTGACGGTCATACCCGTTTCTGCGTACTCTTCACAGTTGTGCAGCAGCACCTTGACCGGCTGACCTCGATCGACGCTTCGTTCCTTCACCAGGAGGGGCCGGCGTCGCACATGCACATCGGCGGCGTGCTCGTGTTCGCGGGCCCGCCGCCCCCGTTCGAGGAGTTCCTCGACCACATCCGAAGCCGCCTGCATCTCGTGCCGCGCTATCGCCAGAAGCTCGCGACGCCGCCGCTGGAGACCGGGCGACCGCTATGGGTGGACGACCCGTCGTTCAACATCGAGTATCACGTCCGCCACGCTGCGCTGCCTGCCCCCGGGAGCGAGGAGCAGCTGCTGCGGCTGGCCGCGCGGATCGCGTCTCAGCAGCTCGACCGCTCAAAGCCCCTGTGGGAGATCTGGCTGATCGAGGGCCTCGGTGGCGACCGCCACTTCGGGCTGATCTCGAAGACCCACCACGCACTCGTCGACGGCATCTCCGGTGTCGACCTCGCCACCGTGCTGTTCGACGCCGATCCCACCCCGCCCCCCGAGCCGACCGAGCTCGAGCAATGGCAGCCGAGGCCCGAGCCGTCCGCCGCCGATCTCGTGATCTCCGGCGTCCGAGGCGTCGCGAACACGGCGACCCACCTCGTCTCACGCGCGGTGACCGCCGCGGTCAACCCGACATCCTCGATCTCTCGGCTGCGGGCAGCCGCCGAGGGCGTCGGCGAGATCGTCTGGGCAGGGTTGAATCCTGCGCCCGAGACCCCGCTCAACGTCGAGATCGGACCGCACCGCCGATACGCCGTCGTCCGCCAACAGCTCACCGACTACAAGCTGGTGAAGGACGAGCTCGGCGGGACGGTCAACGACGTGGTCCTCACGGTCGTGTCCGGATCGCTGGCGCGATGGCTGCGCTCACGCGGAGTCCGCACCGAGGGTCTCGAGATGCGTGCCCTGGTGCCGGTCTCGGTCCGGGTACAGACCGACCGCGGCTCGCTCGGCAACAAGCTGACCGTGATGCGCGGACCGCTGCCCGTCTACATCCGCGACCCGGTGGCGCGTCTGCGGTTTGTCAAGAAGGCGATGGACGGCCTCAAGGAGTCAAAGCAGGCGGTCGGCGCGGCCACGCTGGCGGCCGTCAACAACCTGGCGCCGCCGACGATCCTGGCGCAGGCCAGCCGGCTGAACTTCTCGACCCGCCTGTTCAACCTGATCGTGACCAACATTCCCGGCCCGCAGATGCCGCTGTACGTGCTCGGGCGAGAGCTCGAGGACCTGTTCCCGATCGCGTTCCTGCCCACCAACCACGCGCTCGCGATCGCGATCATGTCCTACAACGGAAAGCTCGAGTACGGGCTGCTCGCCGACTACGACGCAATCCCGGATATCGACGTGATCGCGAATGGCCTCGACGACGCGCTCGCCGAGCTGCTCGACACCGCGCGTGGCAAGAGCAGCTCCGGCAACGGCGCCCCCGCCCGGCGCGCGAACGGGACGCCGCAGCCAAACGGCGGCCCGGTCTCGATCCTGCCGGGGCCGGGCTCGAGGCCGAAGCACGGCCCGGCAGCCGACATGCGCGCCAAGCGGACCCAGCGCCGCCGCGGCTCAGCTCCGAAGCGGCCGCAGGGCTAAGGCCTGATGGACGAAGACGGCCTGATCCATCCCGGCGAGATCGCCTACCACCTGGAGCTGACGGCGGCGCAGCTGAAGATCGTGCACACCGCGCTGAAGTCGCTGTTCGACGACCTCGGCCACGAGGAACACGACGTCAAGCAGATCGTGACGGCCGTGCTGGACAAGCTCCCCGGCGAGCACGACATCCGCGCGATCGATCTCAACCGCGAGCTGCGCGGCTAATCAGAGCCGGCGCGCGGCTCAGAAGCCGAGCGCGAACTTAGCGTCCTCGCTCATCCGCTCCGGCGTCCACGGCGGCGAGAAGGTCATCGTCGGGAGCACGTCCTCCACGCCGTCGAGCTCCGAGACGAACTCCTCGATCTGCTCGGAGACCTGGGGCCCGATCGGGCACCCGGGGCTGGTCAGCGTGTAGGTGACGCGAACTGTCCCGGCGTCGACCTCGACGTCGTAGATCAGACCGAGCTCCACAAAGTCGAGCCCGAGTTCCGGGTCGATCACGTCTCTGAGCGCGTCGGTTACGTCTTCTACGGTCGCCATCGACGGTCCAGTTTAGGCAAGTTGGATCATTTGTCCGGTTGCGGGCGTCTTCCCGGCCATGTAGGTTGCCCGGATCGTCGACTTTGACCACATCTCCGCGATCTTGCGCTGTCGAGGGGACGAGGACAAGGCGACCCAGGGTTCCCGGCGACAGGCGTTTGCCCGCGCGATCAAGGCACAGCGCGATGTGATCGTCGATCTGCGCGAGCTCGCGTTCGCGGACTCGTCGCTGATGCTGGACCTGGCGGCACTCGCTCGCCGGCAGCGGATCCAGGGCTGCGCGCTGCGCCTGCGCGCCCCCCAGCCGCAGGTCTGGTCCGTGATCGAGGTCGTCGGGCTGAATCGGCTCCCGGGCGTGATGCTCGACGGCGCTGCGCCCGCGCTCGCTTAGGTTCAGCAGCTCGCACCGAAGTAGCCTTCAGGTGAATGCTTGTCGCGCTGCTCCTGCTGATCGTCTGGCCCGTGGCCGAGGTGTTCGTGGCCATCCAGATCGCCGAGGCGATCGGCGTGCTCTGGATGCTGCTGCTGCTGATCGTCAGCTGGCCGCTTGGCATCTGGGCGCTTCGCTCGCGGGGGCGCGCGGCGTGGCGGCGGCTCGGCGAGGCGGCCGCGCGCGGACGGCCTCCCGGACGTGAGGTTCTCGACGGCGCGCTGATCCTGCTGGGCGGGATCCTGCTGATCGTCCCCGGGTTCATCACCGACGCGATCGGCGTGTTTCTGCTCCTGCCCCCGACACGTGCGCTGATGCGCCGCGCGCTCGTGCGCAACTTCCAGAGCCGGCTCGTCGTCGGCGCCGCCCGCTTCACGCGCGGGTCGGGGACCTATGACGTCGACTCGACGGCGACCGACGTCGACCAACCGCGGCTTCAGCCATGACGCCGACCCGCGCGCTCGCGTTCGCGGATCTCGAAGCGGGCCTCTGGGGCGTAGCCTGGATCCCGCCCGTCGACGGCCCCGTCCCGGTCGCGGTCGGCGCCGGGCAGGACGCTGCGGTCCTCACCGCGACGCTCCAGGGGATCGACCCCACCGAGGAGTGGCGCCTCGCGGGAGAGGGTCTCGAGCTCGTGTTCTCGCCGTCCGCGCCTCCCGTCGGCGCCGAAGGCGCGCCCGGTGTTGCAGGTTTCGACCAGCTCTGCCAGACGGGCGGCCGCATCACGATCGCCGGCGGCGAGCGCGAGGTCGCTTCCGTCGGCTGGCGAAGCGCGCGCAACGGCACGCCCGAGCTCGACCGGATCGAATCCTTCCGCGAGGTGTCGGCGTGGTTTGACGCCACCGACGGGCTCGCCCTCGTGGCGCTTCGCCCCCGCGGCGCGCGCGGCCAGGAGGCCGACCTCGTGGCCGCCTCCGTGTTCGACCCAGACGGCACGCATCCTGTAGCCGACCCGCGGCTGTCGACCACCTACACGGCGGCGGGTCTGCCGGTCCGTGCCGGACTCGAGCTATGGATCGACCAGGAACCGGCCGAGGATTCCGACGCGGAGGACGACCCCGGGCAGTTCCCGCGGCGCGCCTCCGCCGAGGCGCTTGGCGCCGGCGTCGATTGGGAGGTCGGCGGCTTCGCCGTCCACGGCGCGCCGCTTCGCTGGCACAGCCAAGGGCGCGACGGCGCCGGCGCTTACCTGCTCGGGCGCCGGCTATGAGCCGGGTCGAGGCGATCGTCAGCGACTTCGGCGGAGTCCTGACCTCTCCCCTGCTCGGGTCGTTCGCGGAATTCCAGAACTCCTCCGGGATCTCGCTCCAGGAGCTCGGCGGGGCGATGGCGGCGATCGCCGCGCGGATCGGAGCCAACCCGCTGTTCGAGCTCGAGACCGGGCGGATGACCGAGTCGGCGTTCCTGAAGTCGCTCGCCGAGGAGCTGAGCGGGAGGCTTGGCCGACCGGTCGAGCTGCACGGGTTCGGAGAGCGCTACCTCGAGCACCTGCACCCGAACGAACGCCTGATCGAGTTCATGCGCGAGCTCCGCGAGCGCGGCTACCGGATGGCGATCTGCACCAACAACGTCCGCGAGTGGGAGCGGCTGTGGCGGGCGAAGCTGCCCGTCGACGAGATCTTCGAAGTGGTCGTGGACTCGGCCTTCGTGGGGACACGCAAGCCCGAGCGCCGGATCTACGAGATCACGCTCGAGCGCCTCGGAGTGGCGCCGGAGGAGGCCCTGCTCGTGGACGACGTGGAGATCAATTGCGACGCCGCGCGCGAATTCGGGATGCGCGCGGTCTGGTTTCACGAGACCGATCAAGCGATCGCCGAGATCGAGGCGGCGCTGACCGAGCCGTAGCGGCGAGTACCGCCTGCTGGACACGTGATCGAGCTTCGCGGATTTCGCTAAAGGCCTGCAAATCGGCCGAAAGGATTAGATAGAAACAGCACGAGCTGCCGATATCTAAAGGGACCGATCCCACGGTCGGTTTCAAGCGCCCTCCCCCTGGCGCATCCAAGCCCGGCGTGACCTGTAAGCCCGCCTGCCCCCCAACTGGGCCACAGGTCCCGCCCGGCTCTTTCTTTGCGGCGGGCCCTTCGAGCGGCCATTGCGGGAAGTAACTCGGACATAGACCGAGAAATCGCCCACGACCCCGCGGAAAAGGCATGAGCCCCCCAGGCCCGAAGGGCATTCTGGGCGATAGCTATCGCGGAGCGAAAGAAATCGCCCACGACCCGGCGGAAAACGCCAGGCCCCGGCCTCCTAACGTGATGCGATGAATGAACGGAACCCACGTTGGTCGCATCGAGGCGCTGCTGGCGGATGCCGCGGCCGAGCACGCCGGCCTGATGTCGAATCTGCCGCCCGAGCTGCAGGCCTCGCTGCCGGTGGACGCTCAGGGCGTCACCCGCGCGATCGACCACCTCGCGACCGCGGCGGGCCTGTCGCTCAACGAGCGCAGGGCGCTCGTCACACCGCACGCGACCAATCCGGCTGTACTTCACGCCCGTGTCTTCGGGCGCGCTCCGCTCGCTCGCGACACCGTGATCGCGTCGTTCGTCGAGGGCGCGCGGGTGCGCGCGGATGCGCTGGCGGCGCTCGCCGACAGGGTCGGCGGCGAGCCGCTGGGGAGCGAGGTCCGGCGGCTGCTCGTCGCCGATCCGCCTCCGGTTGATGCTGACGGACGCGACGTGGTCCCGGCCCTGCGCGCGACCTACGCCGCGCACGAACGTGCCGCACTGATGATCGCCGCGAGCCTCGATCGCGGCTGACGGCTCAGTTGTCTACGCCCAGCCGGTCCCAGCAGTACAGCTCGAGGCACTCCTGCGCGAGCTCGATGCAGCGCGCCTCCGAGAGCCACGGCAGCACCGTGTCGAACGCCTCGTCCTCGCCGACCCCCGCCTCGAAGGCGTCCTCGCCCCGGAAGCTGGCGGCGATCTTCAGCGCCTCTCTGCGGTTCTCGCCGAGCGACGGGAACACGTTGACGAGGAACTCCTTGTTCGGGACAGGGTGTCCTACTTCCAGCGAGGCGTGCCAGGCGGCGAGCAGCGACAGGTCGTGCTCGTCGAGGTCGGCGACCGCCTTGACGTAGTGCGACTCGAGCTCCGACTCGGGAATCTCATCGACCCACGCGCGCACGACTTCGCCAAGGATCTGGCGACGCGCCTCACGCCCTACCGAGTCGGCGATCACACGGATCGCATTCTGCGGTTCGATGAAGCAGAGTGACATGGCCTCTCCGGCTCGTGGGATCGATACGCGCAGAAGGTAGGCGGTAGCCCGGACGGAGCCGCGCTACAGGCTGATTTCAGCCGATGCGGAGAGTGCGTTGAGGCTGTCGGGGCGCAGCACGGCCTGCAGCTTGCCGTGCAGCCGCACATGCACGCGGTACTGGCTG
>DATKFF010000388.1:0-2561 GCA_035511595.1 Solirubrobacteraceae bacterium
CGCCGGCGGCATGTCCGCCGTGTGCCGCGCCAGGGATAACGAGCGTCGGACTGCTCCGGAATCACCTAGCACCATCCCCCCGGTTGTTGTCGTAGATACCCAAGTTGCGTAAGTGCCTGTTCGACCGCGAGTCGCTGGACGAGCAAGTCGTCGACGTCGTCGCCGAGGCGCCCATCGCGGCGTAGCTTGGCCGCGCGCTCGGCCACACTCGCGCGTAACTCGGCGCGATTGTCGCACGGGACGGCGCGAGTGGCCCACTTCTCCGCAGACGTCATCCATCCGAGCCTACGCCTCGGCCAGGCCTCGTTCAACGCGCGGCGCATGCCCTCGCAGGTCTCGACGAGCGCGTCCGGCGAGCACGGCGCGTACGACGCCAGCCAGCCACGGTGCTCGCGGTTCTGTCGTTCGAGCTGTCCATAGAAGCGCGCCAGGTGCGGCGGACCATGCAGCCGCAGCACTCCCCATGCGGCGAGGACCTCCTCCACCTCGTCGGTTCGGTGGCAGCTCGCCCGGTCGGCCCGCCATACCAATGGCGCGCCATGCTCACGGAAGTCGTCGTCGATGGCCCGGGCCACGGCGCCGCTGTCGTAGCGGTCGGCGACGACCAGGCTGGTGCGATACGGGACGCACGCGTCGGCCGACACGAGCACGGGCCGAAGGCCCTCGGTGGTCGGTACCCAGAGCTGGTCGAAGCCGCGCACGATGCCGGGAGCCGTGACGGTCACGCTTTGGCACTCGGCCCGACGTTCGCGCTCCATAGACGTAATCGTCTCGGCCTTGATCGCGGCCGCTGCACGGCGCGACACGCCCGGCACCCGATGCGACAGCGACTCGGCTCCCACGAGCCCGCGCGTCTGGCGCACCAAGTGCTCGACTTGCGCGGCCGCCGGAGTATCCATGCGACGCCTGCCGCTGGCAGGACCGGGCCTGCCGTGGGGTGCGAGCCCGGCACGCTCTCGCGCGCTCTGGCGCCGCAGCGTCGACGCAGACATACCGACCACCGCCGCCGCCAACGTCACTGTCAGTCCGATCGCGCGCATTTGTTTCACCCGCTCCAAGATCCCGTCAGGTGGGGTGTCGGGGGGCGGCTTCGGCGTCGTCGCCTTCTTGGCTTTCGCCCGCGGGGTCCGTCCGCTCGCCTGCACCCGCCCCCGGAGCAGGCCACTGGCCACCAGCAGCAGACGGTCGGTCGTCTCCGTTTGCTCCGACAGCCGCGCGTTCTCCTGGCGCAGTCGCTCGATCTCGCGCTCCAGCTCCCGCTCCCGCGCCGGCGTCGCCGGGCGGCCCGCCGCCTTCGGCCCGAGCGCCCCGATCATCGCCTCCAGGCTGCGATGCATCAGCGTCTGGAAGTGATTGCGCGAATACCCCAGATCCCGCGCCGCTCCCGCCACCGTCGTCGTGCCCGACAGCACCCCCACCACCGCCTCGTACCGAGGCCGCAGCTCCGGGGGCACCTTGGGCATCGGCGTGTACGTCGCCTTCTTCGGTCCCATGTTCGTCCTCCGGGACCCGACGTTCCATCGGCGCGTCCGCCGAGGCCAACTTCCTCTCCCAGGTCACGCTCCGCTCTCGCCAACCGGCGTCGGCGTCGAAGGCGGGACGCTCGGCGACGGCGTCGGCGCTTTCTTCGGCGAGGCATGCGAGCGTCTGCGCCCAGCGCTCGTCGAGCTCGCAGACGCCGGGTTCTTGCGTGGACGGCCCACCGCCATCTTCATCGGGCCCTTGAGCACCTTGCGCGTCAAAAGCAGCAGCCGCTCGCTTCGACGCTTGTCCGCCTCGAGCTGCTCCACCTTGCGCTCGAGCTCCGCGATCCGCTTCGCCGGCTCCGTCGCCCCGGGCTCGCTCGCCCCCGGCGTCAACGCCACGAGCATCGCCTGCAGCGCACGCTCCTCGAGCTGGTAGTACATCGGCCGCGAGATCTCGGCCTCCTCGATCACATCGCTGACCGGCCGCTCCCCACTGAGCACGCTCAAGACCAAAAGGCACCGCCGCTTGGCCATCTCGTCCAAGCCCGGTCTCTTGGTCAGCCACCGGGGCGTCGGGCGCGCCCGGCGCTTGCGCGTCGCCCTCGGTGCGTCGGGTTTCGCGGATGCGCGCGGGGATCTCTTGGGCTTCTTCATCGGCTGCCTCCTTCGGTAAACGGATCGTCTCGGGCTGTTCGTTGCCCATCTGCACGCGCAGCCCGCTGCCGGCGGCCGCGATCGTCAGATCCCGGTCGCCGAGCCGGCCGACCAAGTAGAAGGGCTTGCGCGCCGGCTGCTCGAGCGCGAGCCGCTGCGCGTTCGCGGCAATCGTCTTCTCGATCGCTTCGCGCACCTGCGGCGCCGACCGGAAGAAGCGGTCGGCGGGCACCATCCCGTCGATGCCCTGGTGCGGACGCTGGAAGTTGTACGCGTCCACGAAGAGCCCGAGCCGCCGCTCGCAGTCGGCGAAGTCCGCAAACACCGTTCGGCTCAGAAACTCCTCCCAAAGCGTCTTCCAGAATCGCTCCACCTTTCCGAGCGTCTGCGGGTGCTGCGGACGGCTCTTGACGTGCCGGATGCCCTGGCGACGAAGCTCCT
>DATKFF010000389.1:0-9489 GCA_035511595.1 Solirubrobacteraceae bacterium
CCGCTTGCTCCGAGCGTCCCGACCGATCCCACGCTGCTCGGTGCTGTCGCCGGCGGAGTCCCATGGGTGCTCCGCTCCGGCGAGGCGAAGGTACGCAGCGATGGCCGGTTCACGGTTCGCATTCGCGGGTTGTTGATCCCGTCTGGACCGGGCGCCGGCACGACAGGACCGGTGAACACGGTGAGCGCGTCGCTGTATTGCGATGCCAGCACCACGCCGGTCGGTACGAGCAATACGGTCCCGCTCCGGAGCGACGGGGATGCGCGGATCTCGACCACGCTTTCGCTGCCGGCGAAATGCCTGATCCCGGCGGTGCTGATCCATCCGAACGGGATGCTCAACGCCTACATCACGACGAGCGGGTTCGGCGGCTAGGGTCAACTCCGATACTGCCGCGCGTGCGACGGCGCCCTCGGCTCCGGCGAGCGGCGCCGTCGCAACGCCGCGATGATCGGCGAACTTCGAGCGCTTAGCTGGGAGGTGGGGTGCCGGGAGCGAGCAGCCCGACCGTGAGCGACGAGGGCGCACTGGCGGAGTGTTCGATCGTGTAGACACCCCCAGCCAGCTGTGGGAGTTGTTCGGGCAGCGGCGTGAGGTGCGGGGTATCGCTTGTGGAGAGCGTGAGCCGAAGTGAGTCTCCCGCGCCGATCGTGGCGAGTGTCGGGAAGATCTCGATCTGGTATTCGGTGAGCGTCCCGGGCGTCACGGGCCGGGCGGATGCTTCGGTGTAGGGGTGGTAGGGCAGGACGGTCACGCCGTCTTCCGTCCACGAGCGGCTTTTGTTCACCGCCCGCAGCGATCCGAGCAGCGCGCCCTCGGTCAGTGGGTAAGACGTGCCGTTCGGGGTGACATCTTCCACCTCGGCGACGAGCTCGGTCTCCGGCGTCGTCGAGTTCGCGTAGACGGTGGCGGTGATGGGACCGGCCACCGCCTCGGGGTGGGCGAACGGCGCCGAGGTGTAACTGATCGTCCACGGACCGTTCTGTGAAGGCCCATCGTTGTCGGCGCACGGAGCAAGCAGGCCGGCCGTGTGGGCCGGAATCGAGATGCCGCCCATCGACCATTGGTCGATCGGCCGCCCACACGGGTTGCCGGACGGGCTCCAGGTGACGGTGTCATCCGTGCTCAGGAGCGGTGGCGCACTCCGTGTCAACGCGTTGCCCGCGCCGAGGTAGAACTGTGTCGGAAGGGCTCCCGTGAACGGGTAGGTCGCGGTCTCATCGAACTGACCGCTGCCGAGGTCGTAGTAGTGCAGCGGCGTCGGAGTGCGGGCCATGCCCGTCCGCTCGTGCTTGAGCCACGTGTCAAACCACTCCAGCTCGAGCGGATCGACGTCGACACTCGACCCGTTCAGGTGCTCCCACGGGCCGACGATGAGCTGGTAGCGGCCCGTCGTCCGCTGGCCCGCGCGCATCGGCGCGGTCGGGCTGCGGCCATCCCACGCGTTCTGCAGCTCGGCGTAGTTGGTCGGCTCACCGCGCTGGAAGATGTCGAACTCCCCACCGACGAGGTATGCGGGGATCTGGTTGGCCACGACGCGACTGATGACGTTCTGCGGGTTGCGCGCCTGCCAATACGACTGGTCGTAGGCCTCGTCGCCACCCTCCAGCACGTTCTCGGTCGCCGCCGCGTGGTAGCTGGCAAGTCCGTTTATGTGATCCGTCTCGATCCCCGCAAGGTCCGAGAGCAGCGCCGGGTCGCTGGCGGTGTCTGTGACCGGATTCGTCGTGTTGTCACCAGCTGTCAGGCCGAGGTAGGCCTCGCTGAACTCGAAGTCGAGCAGTCCACCCATGAACGACGTGTCGCGGTAGAGGTCGTTGCCCGTAACCATCGGAAAGATCGCCTTCAGCGGCGAATGCCGGCCAACCGCGCCCGCGAGCAGCATCTGGTCGATCCCGAGGTACGACGGCCCATAGGTACCGACTCGCCCGTCAGAGTGCGGGAGGTGCGCGGCCCAGGCGAGGACTTTGAGTGCGTCCCGCTGCTGGGCCTGATCGAACAGGCCCCAGCTGCCGTTCGAGTCACCGGTTCCGCGTACGTCCTCGACAACCTCGATGTACCCGCGTTGCGCGAGGTAATTGTCGGCGCCGCCGGTCGCCGCGCCGGCCGACGGCGAGGAGGCCGACCCGGGGGCGCTCGAACCGCCCTGTCCCTTGCCGTACGGGGTCATGGTGAGCAGCACCGGGAACCGGCCCCGAGCCGCCTGGCCGGACGCCGTCGTCGGGTAGATCTCGTTGACCCGGATCGTCGTGCCATCCGCGCCCTTGAGCGCGATGTCGTTGATCGACGCCGTCCCATAGACCGCCTTCTCCGGCTTCCATGCGCTTCCCGGCGCGGAGCTCGCCGAGACAACTCCCGGCGGCAGCTCGGGATCGAGCCCCACCAGGGTCGAGGAGGCTGACTCGACCGCCGGCGCACCGGGCGGAGGCGAAGGGATGACCGCGGATGCCGGCACGGCTATCACGCCCGTGCCGCACAGGGCGATTCCGCAGACGCTCACGACGGTCAGCCCGCGGCGCCGACGGCCGCGGGATCGAGTGGACGCGCGCATCGCGCGAGAACGGTTTTCGGACGACTCCCGCATCGACCTCTCCTAACCTCGGCTTCTCCCGTTCTGCTCTGGCTACTGCGGGCTCACACCCCTGCGGTGGACGTCCCGCGGGCGAGTCTAATTCAACACACAGCGTTCGGGTCGGGGTTACCGCTACCGGCTGCGTGGGGTCGGAGCCAGCAGACCCGTAATTGGCCCGTCGTTAGGTGTAGTCGGTGGCTCGAAAGCAGCCGTGGATGTGGTCGTTGACCACGCCGACGTTCTGCATGAACGCATACACGCTCGTTGGTCCCACGAAGCGGTATCCCTGTGCTTTTAGCTGCTTGGCGAACGCGTCCGCCTGAGGCGTGTGCGTGGGTAGGTCCGCGATGGAGCGCGGCGCACGCTTGCGGGTGCTCTCATAGGAGCTCGCGAGCGCCGCGAGGCTCGGCGACGCGGACTTCATCGCCCGCGCGTTCTCGATCGTGGCTTGGATCTTGGCGCGGTTACGGATGATCGAGGGGTCCTGCACCAGGCGGTCGACGTCTCGCTCCGTCATCGCCGCGACCTGCGCGGTGTCAAAGCCGCGGAAGGCCCTACGGAACCCCTCCCGCTTGCCGAACACGATCGACCAGCTGAGACCCGCCTCGAACACACCCAGAGTGAGCGCCTCGAACAGCGCCGACTCGTCGTGGGTGCGCGTACCCCAGACCTCATCGTGGTAGCGGACGGACGGGGTATCACCAGCTCCAACCCAGCCACAACGTGGCTTGCCGTCGTAGCCGATGATCACGTCGCCGCCCATCCGTCCCTCATTCTTGCGGCTGGGCGGCAGCCGCCATCTCCGCTCGGGCGGCTGCGCCCAGGTCCGCGCCAGTGTTGGCGTGCCCTGCGACTCCCCATCCGCCTTCGGGCGACTCAGTCAGCAGCACCCAGGTGCGCTCCGCTAGCCCGGGCTCGCCCGCGGCGGCGGCGATGATCTCGGTGAGTTCCTTGACCACCCCAAGCTGCTTGTCACGGTCCAACACCCCGACCGGCGTTAGGACCTGCACACGCACGTAGTTGCTTTCGCCGTTGACGTTGGCGATCGAATCGGCCGGAAGCTCGTGCACGAACCCAGCAGTGTTGTTGCGGAACAGCGCCAGGTCAGGAACCTTTTCCCAGCGCATCACGGCCGCTGCGAGGTCTTGGGCTAGCGCGTGCTTGTCGGCGAACGTGCCGGTCTTGGCGTAAACATCGATCATCGGCATTTCTTGTCTCTCCTCTCGAGGCTCAGGATTGACCGACGTCCTCGGCTGCGGCTTTGATCAGCTTCGCGACTTCGTCCGGGTGGGAGACCATCGCCAGGTGGCCCGACGGGACCTCGACCGTAGTTGCTCCCATTCGCTGCGCGAACATGCGCTCGGCGTCTGGCGGGATCGCCTCGTCGTTGGTGGCCACGAGGTACCAGTCGGGGTGCGACTTCCAGGCGGGGACCCCCATGACGTCCTCGAAGGTGCTCATTGAGAGTCCCTGCTGGACCGCGTACAGAACTCGTGCGCTGACGGGGTCGACGCCGACCGCGAAGTGGTCGACGAAGTCCTCCTCGGGTATCCAGGCGAAGCCTTGCTCATCGACGATCAGATGCGCGAGCGAGGGCGTCGGCGGCCCGCCTCCGAGGAGTGCCCCGAGCGACTCGCCCTCGTCGATTCCGAACGCTGCGATGTAGACCAGGCCGACCGCGTTGGGTGCATCGCTGCCGAGCGCAGTCATGATCTGGCCGCCGTAGGAGTGGCCCGCGACGACCGTCGGGCCGGGCTGCCGCTCGAGAATGTGTCGCAGGCGCGCGACGTCGTCGGCAAGCGACGTCTCGGGAAACTGGGGGGCCGTGACGTTGTAGCCCTCGGCCTGGAGCGCCTTGATGACCGCGCTCCAGCTGGACCCGTCCGCCCAGGCGCCGTGCACGAGCACTATGTTCGGCAGCTCGCTCATCTGAGCTCTCCTTGGTTGAACCTGTGTCCCAGCGGGCAGCCGGGACGACTCAGCCGTGATCGTGGCCGGTGAAGCCTGCGGTCGCTTGAGTCAACCGACTGCTCTTCTCAGCCTTTCGCACTCAGAGACCCGCGGCGGCTGAGGCGCCGGTGAATGTCACTCCGAGTGGACTTGGTTGCGAAAGTAGATGAGGAATCCGTGGGGTGCCGTGCGCTCGATCAGATCGACCATCTCTGACCCGGGGGGCTTTGCGTGATACGAGGTCGGCCACCGCTTCCTTCGAGAATGGGGGACGCCGGTCACCGTCGTGTCCGACGTCCCCCGCGTTTCATGTAGGTCGCGTGGTGAGCTCGTCACGTCCCACGGCGCGGTTACGCGGTCGTCAGGGATCCTTGGACGGCGCTCACAAGGTTGCGGATCGCGTCGAGCACGACGTCGGGGTGGGAAAGCATCGGGACGTGGCTGCTCTCGACCTCGTACGTCGTGGCGCCCATTCGCTTGGCCACGAACCGCTCCAATTCGGGCGGCACGGCATGGTCGTTCGCCGCCACGACGTACGCGCTCGGCTTCGACCTCCACGCGACGCCAGGAGCATTCCGGCTGAACAGGTCCGCCGCGGGCGCTTGAGCGGTCGCCCACACGACCTGCTTCTCCTGCTCGGTCAGATCTCCCGCGAAATACTCGATCCCGGCGGGGAGCATCCAGATGCGCCCGTCCGCGATCTCGATTTGGGAGAACACGTCCGTGACCGGGTACTCGGCCAGCTGGCTCTGCGACGTCTCACCCTCGTCCGGCGCGAGTGCGGCGATATAGACCAGGCCCGCAACGCGGTCATCGGTTCCCGCAGCGGTGATGACGCTGCCGCCGTACGAGTGGCCGACGAGGATGGCAGGGCTTGAGACCCGCCCGAGTGTGCGAAGGGTGCAGGCGACGTCATCTTCGGCTGTGTCGAGGCAGTGCTGGCTCGTGATCACCTCGTGCCCGTCGGCTCGAAGTGGGGGGATCAGCTTGCTGAAGCACGAACCGTCCGCCCAGATCCCGTGACAGAACACGATGCTGGGCTTGTCCTGCGCGGACATGGTGAGTTCCTTTCTGTTGGGACCGGTTAACTCGCCCCGGATCCTGACCCCGGTCCCTCGTGTTCTCTTGAGTCACCCGACTGCTTCGTTCGTCGGAAGCGTGGCTTCCGCGAGCGCGTCGCGGAGCTGAGCCCGCGAACTGATCTCGAGCTTGGGGAAGATGCGGTACAGGTGCGAGCCGATCGTGCGATGCGAGAGGAGCAGCCGCTCGCCGATCTCCCGGTTGGAAAGCCCATGGGAAGCGAGCTCGGCGATCTGAAGCTCTTGTGCAGTGAGGCGGTCGCGGGCGTCCGGCGTCCGGTGGCCGATGCTTTCCCCGGTGGCACGGAGTTCCTGCCGCGCGCGCTCGCTCCAGCGCGTCGCGCCAAGGGCATCGAACAGGTCGATTGCTTCGCGGAGCGGCGCCCGTGACTCGCTGCTCCGTCGCTGCCTGCGCAGCCACCGGCCGAAGCCGAACAAAGTCCGCGCCCGGAAGAAGGGATATCCCGTGAGGTCTTGACCGAGCGCCGCGACGAACAGCGGCTCGGCTTCGCCGTCGGGCGCGGTCAGCGGCCATGAACAGCTCAGCCCGACACGAAGGATCGGAGGCGCGCTGCGCTTTACCAGCTCCGCGAGGTCATTGACAACACGTGCCACCGCTTCGGCGTGCTCGCCGCGCCCTCCGGCCTCGACCAGGTCGAGCACCGCCGGCCAGCGCATGAAGCGATGAAATGCCGGGGCGTTCTCGTCGAACACGGGCCACAGGTGACCGAAAGCCTCCTCGTGGCTGCCTTCGCCAAGGGCCGCAGCACCGCGCGCCAGGTGCGCCGGAGCGAGCAGCGGGCCAGCCCTCATCGCCAGGAGTGTCTGCTCGGGTGTTGCCAGCATCGCCTCCAGGTCCTCGCCGCCTCGCAGGGCGCTGGCGAGCGCCGCGATCAGCTCGCCAGTCAGGCCGTACTGCGGCTGGCGGCTGTCGCGGGCCCAGCGCGCTGCTTCGGCACCCGCCGCAGCCGCCACCCCCCAGTCGCCAATGTATGTCGCCACCCAAGCGTGATGAACCAACGCCTGAGTCAGCATCCCCAGCTGGCCCCGCTCTCGAAGTCGCTCCACCGCGCGCGCCAGGAACGGCGCGGCCATGGCGAAGTCTCCCGCCTTTTCGGCCGCGATCCCCGCGTACATCGAAGCGACCGGGTCGGCAACCTGGTGCAACCTGATCCCGGCGACGCGCTTCAGGACGACCGGCCCGGTCAGCTCGGGATGAGCCAGTGCGATAACCGCGAGGAGGCGTGGATCGTCGTCTGCGACGCCCACGTTCTCCGCCGTGTCGACGACGTATTCACGGGTTCTGGGTTGAGATCGTGTCCACCAGCACCGGTGCGCGATCGGGACGAGCGAGCGCAGCGCCATGTCGGCGTCTCCACCCTTGAGCATCTGCTGGGCGATCCCGACGAATGTCTTCGCTGCCCCCTTCTCGACCCAGACGTTGCCGCTGACCATCTGCTGTAGCCAGGCCAAGCGAGCTGCCTCGAGCGAGCCGACGTCGAGCGGTTCCGCCTGGGTGAGCAGACGGCGTACCACGTCGACGAGACCGAGCTCGAAAGCGACCTCGGCGGCCTGAACCAGTCGCTCGCCCTTCCTGGTGGGATCGGCGGTGAGGAGAGCTGCGCGTTCGAGCGCCGCAGCTGCGACCGTCACGGCGCCGCGCCGCCTGGCCCGGTGCGCGTGCTCCTCGAGCGCGGCGGCGATCTCCTCGTCGTAACCGACCGCTGACATCGCCCGATGCCAGAGCGCGCGCTCGTGATCGGCAACGACCGCCGCCAGCGCGCCGTACATGGCAAGCACTCGCGCCGGGGTCGCCGCCTGCTGCACCGCCGAGCGGATCAACGGGTGGTGAAACTGCACACCGGCGTCGACGATTTCCACGAGTCCGACCGCGACTGCCGGGTCGAGCGCGGTCAGTTCGATCACGCCCTCATGAACCAGCGCGGCAGACTTCATCACCTCCTCGAGAGAAGCCCGGGTATCGAGCGCCGCGGCGAGCAAGAGGAGTCCGGTCTCCGCAGGGAGGGCATCCAGCCTGGACGCGAAAGCGCGCTCCAAGCGTCCGGTCAAGCTGGTCGGCGCCGGAGACAGCCGGTCGTCGGCATCTGTCGCCCCGAGGAGCGATTGCCCCAGCTCGACGAGCGCGAGCGGGTTTCCCGCCGCCTCCGCGAGCACACGAGCCCGCGCCACCGGGTGAAGATCCGGCGCGCTTCGATCCAACAGCTCAGCCGCCGCCGATGCGCTCAGCCGGTCCACTTGCAGGGTCGGCAGGCCGGCCTCCTCGAGCGAGGTCGAATATCCCTCACGAACCGCTGCCACCAGCACGACTGGCCCGCCCTCGATGCGTCGTGCGATGAAGGTCAAAACACCAAGGCTCGACCGGTCAAGCCAGTGTGCGTCGTCGACAATAAGTGCCAGCGGGCCCTCGTCGGCCGCAACCCAAACCAGTTCGTACGCTGCGAGCGCAACCAGGAATGGGTCCGGCTCAACCTCGTCGCCGATTCCGAACGCCGACTCGAGCGCCTGGCGCTGCGGAGCACGCAGTCGCTCGATGAGCGGAGCAATCGGGCGAATCAGCTGATGCAACGCGGCCAACGCAAACTCGGCTTCCGACTCGACCCCGACTGTCGTCAGCGCTCGTGCTCCCAGCCCAGTCGCCCGTGTCCGCGCGCGGTCAAGCAGCGCCGACTTGCCGATACCCGCTTCGCCGCGGATCACGAGCGCGCCGCCCTCGTCCTGAAGATGATCGATTAGGGCTTCGACACGCTCGATCTCGACCTCGCGCCCGACGAGCTCAGAGCCGGCGACCGTTCGGCTCGTCTCGATCATCTGACGAGCATAAGCCAGGGCCATCCGCTGACCGAAATGTCTTGACGGGCGCCGCGGCCCAGCGGATCCTGACGAGTCGTGACCGCGATCCGCAAGCCGTCGAACCGCGCCGGCGCGGACGTGATCATCCGGCTCTCACGCCACCGTGAGGAGAGCGCACGATGACGCTCGTCTCGCTAGGGGCGCGCGCCGACCGTGATGGAGTCGGGTTCGCCGTGTTCAGCGGCGTCGCCGACGCGGTCGAGGTGTGCGTGTTCGACGGCGACGGGCGCGAGGCACGTCATCAGCTCGACTTGGACGAGGGCCATATCTGGCGGGGTCATGTAAAAGGAATCGGGGCCGGCGCGCGGTACGGCTTTCGCGTCCATGGGCCGTGGGATCCGGGTGCTGGGCTGCGATGCAACCCGGCAAAGCTGCTGCTCGATCCCTACGCGCGCGCCGTGTCCGGCGACGTGCATTGGAGTCCCGCGTTGGGCGGCGAAGACCCGAGCGACTCGGGACCGTACGTGCCGCGCTCGGTTGTGTGCGCCGGGGAGTTCGAGTGGCAAGCCGACCGCCGGTTGGGTCGCCCACTGGAGGATTCGATCATCTACGAGCTCCACGTCAAGGGGTTCACCAAGCTCCATCCCGACGTGCCCGAGGAGCTACGCGGCACCTATCGAGGCCTGGCGCACCCGGCCGTGACTGCGCATCTCAAGCACCTCGGCGTTACCGCCGTCGAGCTGCTTCCCGTCCATCAATTCGTACACGACCAGGCGCTCGTCGCGCGGGGCCTGCGCAATTTCTGGGGGTATCAGTCGATCGGCTACTTCGCGCCTCACAACGAGTACTCCTCGAGCGGCGACGGCGGCGGACAGGTCGATGACTTCAAGACGATGGTCCGGGACCTGCACGCGGCCGGTCTCGAGGTGATTCTCGACGTCGTCTTCAACCACACCGCGGAGGGGAACGAGAACGGGCCGACACTCTGTTTTCGGGGCCTCGACAACCCTGCCTACTACCGGCTGCTGGAGGACCGCAGCCGCTACGTCGATGACACCGGTACTGGCAACACGTTCG
>DATKFF010000390.1:0-7479 GCA_035511595.1 Solirubrobacteraceae bacterium
GTTGGCGGCCAACTGCCTGTGGGCGCGGACGGCGAGCCGGACGGCCGCCGTCCGGAATCTCCTCAGGGCCGAGGAGCCTATCTCTGACTCGCGCACGCCCGGGATCGTTGCCCACGCCGCCTGCGAGATCCTGCGCCGGAACCCTTGCGAGCAGTCAGGCCACCCGCTGATCGACGATGAGGTCCCGACGGCAGCGGGCGTGACTGGCCTGGCTGGGCGACCGCCCCGACGGAGAGGGTCCAGACCTGCTGCCCCACCGCGTACTCGGCGCGGTGCCCGAGCCGGGCCCGGTCATTGCCGCCTCCGCGCCTGCGCCCGCGATCTCGGTCGCACCGACGCTGAGGGCCAGCAATGAGCGCGGTCAATCATCAGCTCCGCCTCGCGTCGCGACCTGTGGGAGCGCCGGTCGCGTCCAACTGGGAGTTGACGGCCGAGCCGATTCCGACGCCGCGCGCGGGGCAGGTGCTCGTCGAGGTGACGCACATCTCGGTTGATCCAGCGATGCGCGGCTGGATGAACGACCGCCCCTCCTACATCCCGCCGGTGGCGCTTGGCGAGGTGATGCGGGCGCCGGCCGTCGGGCGTGTGGTCGCGTCCAACAGCCGAGCGCACCCTGAGGGATGCTGGGTCACGGGTTTGCTGGGAGTGCAGGAATACGCGCTCTCCGACGGGTCCGGGCTGCTTCGCATCGATCCCGACCGAGCTCCGGTGAGCCTGTACATCGGCGCCCTTGGCATCCCGGGCCTGACCGCGTACTTCGGCATGCGGGACATCGGGCACGCCAGGGCGGGGGAGACGGTGGTCGTCTCGGGCGCGGCCGGCGCGGTCGGCAGCATCGCGGTTCAGATCGCGACCATCGAGGGCTGTCGGGTGATCGGGATCGCCGGCGGGCAGGAGAAGTGCGACTGGCTCACCGAAGGGCTCAGTGTCGACGCCGCGATCGACTACAAGCGCGGGGATCTGGCCGCGCGCCTGCGCGAGGCGACGCCCGATCGCATCGACGTCTATTTCGACAACGTCGGAGGTGAGATTCTCGATCTGGCGCTGGCGCGCCTCGCCGTCCACGCTCGGGTCGTTCTGTGCGGCGGGATCTCGCAGTACAACGCGACTTCGCGCTGGGGCCCGCTCAACTATCTCTCGCTACTTACCAACCGGGCGTCGATGACCGGCCTGATCGTGTTCGACTACCAGGATCGTTACGAGGAGGCGATAGACCAGCTCGCGACATGGCTCGGCGAGGGGCGCCTGATCGTGCGCGAGCAGATCGTGAAGGGCAGCATCGATCGTTTTCCCGAGACCCTGCTTGGCCTGTTCGCGGGGGTAAACACGGGCAAGCTCTTGCTCGAGCTCGGATGACTCCGCGCAGGCGACCGATGAACTTCACCGCGCCGAATGTCGTCGAGACCAACGGGATCACGATGGAGTACTTCGAGCATGGGGAGGGTCCCGCAGTGCTCCTGCTGCACGGCTTCCCGGAGCATCCTTTCTCGTGGCGCAAGCAGGTCGATCCGATCGCGCGTGCGGGCTTCCGCGTGATCGTGCCGTCGCAGCGCGGCTACGCCGGGACGGACGCTCCGAGCGACGTGGCGAGCTACAGCGTCAAGAACCTGATCGCCGACCTGACGGGCTTGCTCGACGCGCTCGGGATCGATCGGGCGGCATGGATCGGTCACGACTGGGGGTCGGTGCCGGCGTGGTACTCGGGCGTTTACGCGCCCGAACGGGTGGCTGCGCTCGGCAGCCTCTGCACTCCCTACCTGCCGTGGCCGAGACCGCGCGCCGCGGGCGGCTCGGACGCACTGAGCCTCCGTCCCAAGCAGTACATACGCGCGATCCAGGAACCGGGCGTCGCCGAGGCGCTCCTCGAACGCGACATCGAGCACACGTTCCGCTCGCTGTTGCGGGGGCGGGGTTACACGATGGACGAGTTCGAGTCCGCCCCGAGCGCGGTCCGGGATATTCCGCTCGGCGTGCTCGTTGGGGAGCCGCAGCTCCTCGGCGCTCCGATCGTCAGCGAGGAGGAGCTCCGCTTCTACATCGATGTCTACAAGCGCTCCGGTTTCACCGGTGGGCTCAACTGGTACCGCGCTCACCGCAGCAACGTCGAAGACGCGTGCGATCTCGACTACCGGATCGACAGGCCGGCATTGCTGATCACCGCTGCCGACGATTGGTTCTGGGATCGGGGCTCGACCGCCGGAATGCCGCAGCTGCTGGCACAGCTCGAAGCGCACATCGTGCTCGACGCCGCGCACTGGGTACAACAAGAAAAGCCCGACGAGGTCAATACGATTCTCGTGTCGTGGCTTCAGCGAGCGATGGTGTGAACGCGGCCGGTTCCACCCAGCCGCTGATCTCAACGGCGTAAGACCCGGGCGAGCTCGAGGGCCACGCGCAGGCTCAGGCTGCCCCGGTCTATCGGGGTGTCGAGCTGCTGTTCGGCCTTCTCGATCCGCTTCACGACCGTGTTTCTGTGCAGTCGTAGCCGAGCCGCGGTCGCTGCCGGACTGCCTCGCTCCTGCAGATAAACGCGCAGCGTCTCGCGCAGCCGGCGGCTTTTCTCGTCGTCTGAGCTGAGTGGCCCGAGGTGGCCCTCGACGAATGCGTGCGCCAGCTCCCTGTCCCGTGAGGCGAGCACGAGGACGCCGACATCCTCATAGGTGGTAAGCGCCTGGCCGTCCATCGCGCCGGCGATGCGCTTGGCCTCGAGTGCTTCGCGGTGCGTGACGCGAAACCCCTGTAGACCGCGGCGCGGTGAGCCGAACGCCGCGGCGACGCCGGGCGGAGGCTGCACATCGTGCAGACCCCGGTGCAGCGCGTCGGCGGCGCACGACAGCCAGCCGTTGAGGGAGTTGCTGTCGCACCGCACGCTGAGATGCTGCCACGGGCGGATCCGCATACCCAGTTGCGACGCGAGCGCTTCGAGTTGCCCTGGGTCGGCTCCGTCGGTGTCCCAGACCGTGTACCCGACGTGAATCGCGTCAAGGCGGTATCCGATCGACCGCTCCGCGATGCGGGGGTCCAGATCGCCCTGGATGAGGCCCGTGACCGCGCGAACGCGGCTTGACTCGTCGCGCCGTTCGAGCTTCGCCTGCTCGTCGATGTAGGCAGAAATCGCCTGTGCGGTGATCGCATTCGCGTAGTCGAACAGCCGGGCGGAGGCGTACTCGAGCCCCTCGGCGCGCAGCTCCGAGGACAGGCCCAAGCGGCGGTCCTTGAGTGCCGATGCGATCGTGCCCCACGCGTCCGCGTGGCCGCGCTCAAACGAGCGCAGCGCGGCAGTCAGGGAGATGCCGTCGTGGACGAGCTGTCGCGACCATGCCTCGGCCTCCGGAGGCACGGTCGCCTGGGACGATGGATAACCGAATGCTCGCTGGATGCCCGGAAGGTGTGATTCGAGCGCGACTCGGAGCTCGCCTTCGGGATCCCTGCACTTGCTCAACTCCGGAACCGACTGGAGGATCCCTCGCTGCATCGGCTCGATGAGGGCGTAGCCGTCCGACTCCATCCAGTCGACGAGCATCCGTTGCTCTTGGCGTACCGCGGTCGCCATGGCCGGAGCATATCTCCAATTTGCAACCCCGCCATGTCGGATTCATTCCCGTGGGCGCATCGAACACTGCCTGGTGGCGCCACGAGCCATTGAGTCCGGGGATATCCCTCGACATCGTTCGGCTGGCGTCCCAAGCACGGCGGACGGTCCTTGAGGAAGGAGAGCGAGATGGCGGAACCCCTGTCGGAGTTCGGGCCGGTGAAGGTCGCGATCACGGTCGACGACCTGTTCCTGTGGCCCGACGTCGGCCACCAGAATGGTTACAGCCCGGCGAGCTGTAGCACGAGTCTGATGGAGGCGTTCGCGGCGCACGGCGTCGCCGACGTCTACGCCTTCTCTGCGACATTCGCGCTCGATGACGACCCAGCGCTGACCGGGGTGCTCGACAAGTGGTGCGCCGCGGGCCATCACATCGGCGGCCACACCCACTTCCACGCCTGCCTGAACTGGCTAGGCGCCGAGCGCTACATCGAGGACATTGATCAGAGCCACGAGCTGATCGAGCCTTGGGTCTCGAAGGCCCCGACGAGGTACTTCCGCTTCGCGATGGACATGCTCGGAGACACGCAGAGCAAGACCGACGCGGTGATGATGCACCTGGCCCAGACCGGGTACATGCACGCGCCGATCTCGCACTGGTTCTACGACACCCAGTTCGTCTTCCCCTACGACCGGGCCAAGCGGCTCGACAAGCAGGACGACTGCAAGTGGCTACGCGACCAGTTCGTGGAGACGGCGGTGTCGTGTCTGCGGGCGCAGGTCGCCGCCTCGGAGCGGAGCTTCGGGCGCCGGCCCGCGCATATCACCCTCATCCACAACTCGCCGATCGCCGCTGACACCTACGACCGAGTGCTCGACGCCTACGCCGAGGCGGGAGCCGAGTTCATCACGCTCGAGGAGGCGATGCGGGACCCGGCCAACCAGATCGTGGCGCCCGGGACCAATCGCAACTTCCGCAACCTCACGCAGCGCTGGGCCAAGGTCCTTGGGGTCGAGATCGAAGGGATGCCCCCGGCCGTGCTCGAGGAACTCGACGCGGTAGCGCCGCTCGAGGGCTGGGACGCGTATTCGCTGTTCAGCAAGGCGCTCGCCGGTATGGCAGCAGGCACCGGCGCCAAGCCCGTCCTCGAGGACCTGGCGCCGTGAGGCTCGGTTGACGAACCCGTTCCGCGTCGATTCCGGCCTGCGCACCGTCGCGGACGCCTTCCTGTGGGCCGTCGAGAACCATCCCCTGCAGCTCGCTCTGACCGACGCCGGAGGCACGACGGCGCTGACCTGGAGCGAGTACGCGGATCGCGTGGCCGCCCTGGCAGCGGGTCTGAGAGGGCTGGGTGTGGGGTCGGGCGACCGCGTCGCGCTGCTCTTGGGCAATAGGCCGGAGTTCAACCTGCTCGATGCGGCCGCGATCTTCCTGGGGGCGATCCCTTTCTCGATCTACCCGACATCGGCAGGAGAGCAGATCGCGTACATCGTCAGGCATGCCAAGCCGACTGTGACGGTGGTCGAGGCCGAGGCGCGCGGGCGGATCGAAGCGGCCGGCGTCCCCGGGCCGATCTTCTATGTGGACCACGATGACGAAGGACGCTCGGCTCTTGACCGGATCGAGAGCTTCGCTGGCGAGGCGGTGGACCTGCGCGCCCAGCGCCGTGTGATCGATTCCGACGATGTACTGACGCTGATCTACACCTCGGGAACGACCGGTCCTCCCAAGGCCGTCGAGCTCTCACACGCGGCGCTGATGTTCACGATCAGAGCGACGTCCCAAGCGGTGCCGATCGTCGAGCGAGGCCGGTTGATCTCCTATCTCCCGCATGCCCACGTCGTCGATCGCTTCGCATCGCATTACCTGCAGATGGCGACCGGATCGACGACGACCACGCTGCTCGACTCCCGAGAGGTGTTTGCGGTCGCGAGGTCGGTCAAGCCGACGATGTTCTTCGCCGTCCCGCGGACGTGGGAGAAGCTCAGGCAATCTCTGACCGCCGAGCTCGAAGCCGGACCCGAGGGCAAGCCGTTTCAGAGGATGCTCGAGCTTGGGCGGCGTCGCGCACTCGCGCAGGACCAAGGCAACGGGCTCGCGGTCCCGAGCGAGGACGAGTGGCAGAGCCTCAACGCGTCGCTAGGCATGAGCGTGCGTGAACGACTCGGGCTACAAGCGGCTCGCTGGCTTGTCACCGGCTCCACAAAGACCGACCCCGACATGCTGCGGTTCTTCGCCGCCCTCGGGATGCCCGTGTGTGAGAACTGGGGAATGTCCGAGAACTGTTCCGTCGGAACGCTGAACGACCCCGTCAAGCCTCGAATCGGCACCGTCGGCCAGGTGCTGCCCGGCACCGAGCTGGCTCTCGCCGCCGACGGGGAGATCCTCTGCCGCGGTCCTCACCTGATGCGCGGCTATCGCGACGACCCGAAGGCCACGGCCGCGGCAATCGACCGCGACGGGTGGCTGCACACCGGCGACGTTGGCGCGTTCGACGAGCATCTGAACCTTTCGATCGTCGGCCGCAAGAAGGACATCATCATCAACAGCAGCGGCAAGAATATGTCGCCCACCAACATCGAGGCGGCGGTCCGCAACAGCGCCCCGATCATCGGCCAGGTCTGCTGCATCGGCGACGGGCGGCCGTTCAATACCGCGCTGATCGCGCTTGATCCGCTGACCGCCGCCGCAGTCGCCGCCACTTCGGGTGATGGTGCGCTACCGCTCGCGGAGCTGGCGGCGCACCCGGCGGTTACGGCCATGGTCGACGCCGCCGTCGAGGCAGCCAATCGGCGTCTTGCCCGAGTCGAGCAGATCAAGCGCTATCGCATCGTGCCCGAAGAATGGCCCGCTGACGGCGGGCTGGTCACGCCGACGATGAAGCTCCGCCGCGCCGCCGTGCTGGAGCGCTATCAAGACGTGATCGAGGATCTGTACAGACCCGAACCCTCACAAGAAAGGACGTCATGAGCTCGAACGGCGGAGCTGATAGCCGGTTGAACCAAGGCGCCGACGACGATCCGGTGCTGGCCGAGAGGCATGGCGCAGTGCTCGTGCTGACGCTGAACCGCCCGGAGAAGCTCAACGCGTGGGGTCGGGCGATCGAGAGCCGCTATTTCGACCTGCTCGACGAGGCTCAGGAGAACCCCGAGGTGCGCGCGATCGTGGTCACCGGCGCCGGCCGAGGATTCTGCGGTGGAGCAGATTTCGACGACCTCAAGGCGGTCGCGCAGTCCGACCTGACGGCGCTCGAGCGGAGCCGGCCGATCTCCTTTCCGTTGACGATCCGCAAGCCCTTGGTGGCGGCGATCAACGGACCGGCCGCCGGCGTGGGCCTGATTCAGGCGCTTTACTGCGACATTCGCATCACCGCACCCGCCGTAAAGCTGACCACTGCATTCGCCCGGCGCGGGCTGATCGCGGAGTACGGCTGCGCGTGGTTGTTGCCGGCGCTCGTCGGACGGGGCGCTGCCCTGGATCTGCTGCTGTCCGCGCGGGTGTTGATGGGGGACGAGGCGTACGCGATCGGGCTCGTCAACAGGTTGGCCGAGCCGGACGCGGTCCTCGACACCGCGCTCGCATACGCAACCGACCTCGCCGAGAACTGTTCGCCCACCTCGATGAGCATGATCAAGCGCCAGGTGAATCGCGCCATGGACGGGACGTTTGCCGCGGCCTTCGCCGAGGCGGAGGCCGAGATGCTGGCGTCGTTCTCCCGGCCCGACGTGCAGGAGGGCGTCGCCAGCTATCTGGAGCGACGGCAGCCTGCATTCGCCGAGCTCGCGCCGGCTCCATGAAGTCGCTCATCGGCCAGACACCCGCGCTTTGTGGTCGTCGCGGGGCAAGACGATGAGCGGCGCACTGCGTCCGGATTCATCGGCTGCCCTCCGCGATCTCGTCGGCTCCGTGCTCGGGCCGACCGGCTGGTACGAGGTCGATCAGGCCA
>DATKFF010000391.1:0-7651 GCA_035511595.1 Solirubrobacteraceae bacterium
CTGTACTCGCTCGTCTCGCTGCCGCAGGCGGAGGCGCACTCGCTGACGGTCGAGATCCCGCCGTCCGTGAGCGCCTACGACTTCACGTTCGGATAGCGTGCCCGCGCACGGTCGAGCAGCACCGACGCCTGCAGCAGCTCGTCCGGGCTGTTGACGTTGAACAGCGCGTCCCGATCCTCTACCTCGTAGGTGACCGGTCGGAGGGCCGCGACGGCCTCACGGAGTGCGATCCCGGCGCGGGCGCCCGCGAGCGGGGTCAGCGCCGACGGTTGATAACAGCCCAACAGCGGCTGGAGCTCTCCCGAGATCGATGCCACGACGGCGGGCGCGCCGCCCGGATCCGCGTGCGCGATCGCCGCGACCAGCTTCGCCGTGACGAGCGGCATGTCCGCGGCGCACACCAGCACCGCCCTCCCGTCCGCCATCCCGAGCGCGTGGACGATCCCGGTCAGCGGGTGGTGTGGCTCCTGCGGTTCGACCCACACGGTGACACCCGGGAGGCTCGGCAGCTTGGTGTCGATCTTTGCGACGATCGTCACGTTCCCCAGCGCCCGCCACACGGCCTCCAGCGGATATGAGATCAGCGCCCGCCGGTTGAGCTCGACGAGCGCCTTCGCGCCCCCGATCCTGCGGCCCAGCCCCCCCGCCAGCACGACCCCGACCGGTTCGCCCCGTTGACTCACGGAGGGATCGTAGAATCAAGCAGATGGAGGGCTCAACTTCGGTCAAGAGCTGGCTGCGCTGCTATCGCTGCTGGTCGCAGAACCTCGAGGTGCAGGTGCACTACGAGGGCATCCACCGGATCGACCCCGAGAGCGGCGAGCGCGGCGAGGTCGTCGACGAGATGCAGGAAGCGGTCGTGCAGTGCCTCGAGTGCATGCACGACCAACCCCATCTCGGCTTCCACAATGGCCGGGTCGAGCCGATCGAGGACCGCTGGGAGCGGATGATCGCGGGGACCCCGTGGGTCGCCTCGTGCACGGTGACCGTCGACTCCGACGACGTCGAGACTTGCTCGGGGCCGGAGGCGGGTGACGCGCTCTCCTACGCGGCGTTCGGCGACCACGGCACGCGAGAGTTCTTCACCCACGTGCGCTTCCACAAGCACGACGACGACCGGATCGTCGTGCACCTGCTGGTCGAGCTCTACGCGCGCTCCGCCGAGGAGGCCACGCAGGTGCTCGAGGAGGCCGCGCGCGGCAGCCTGACGATCACCTCGCTTGCCGAGGAATCGCGTCCGCCCGCAGCGACCACCGACGGGGCGCACTGACCCTCCCCCGCAGCTCGACCACCACCAGCGCGAGCGCCACCGGCACCGTGGCCGGTAGCTCCGAGACGACCAGGAACAGCAGGTCGAAGACGGCGGCGATGACGAGCGTCAGCAGCGCCGCCCTCAGCTGCCGTCGCCGATCGCCGGCCAGCACGGCGCCGAGTAGCGCGGCGACGAACAGGTCCCCGTAGCCCATCGACACCGATCCGAACAGCTCGCTCTGAAGTTGCGGCAGGCCGCCGGCCGGGCTGGCGGCGACGAGCGTCGCGTTCGGCGCCTGAAGCAGGTCGGACCCGACGAGCCACACGTCGGCCACGGCCATCGCGATGATTCCGAGCTTCAGCCACCCGGACGGCGCCACGGCCGACAGCAGCACCGCGAGCGTCACGCAACTGAGGCCCGACAAGAGCGCGGCGGCGAGTTCGCCTGCCAGCGAGTGGTGCCAGATCCAGGCGACGGCGAACAGTCCGCCCGCGATCGCAACCGACGCTGCCACCCGGTCCCGGGTCACCCGGCCGCCGCGGATCGCCCACGCTAGCGCGGCGGCCGCCAGCGGCGGGATCGCAATCAGCGCCAGGTAAGTCAGCCCGGTGGCCGTATCCGAGACGTACCGGATCGCGAACACGACGACGACGATCGACCCGATCGGGACGAGCGCCCAGGCCGGGCTTCGGAACCGCTTGAAGAACGCGGTCTGCGGAACCGCGCGCGGCGCCGCGACCAGGCTCGCCTGGAGCACGAGGAGGCCGGCATCCGAGGGCACAAACGGCAGGGCCACGCATTCAGCCTACGTGGGCCGCCGAAGAGTCTGATTAGTACGGTGCTGCGGTCAGGCGTCGAGGCGCTGCTCGAACGCCTCGAGCTGCGAGCGCATCTGCGCGGGCAGCCGGTCGCCGAAGCGCGCGTAGTGCTCACGCATCTGCGGCAGCTGCGCCAGCCACGCCTCCGGGTCGACGGCCAGCAGCTGCTCCATCGCTGCGTCGTCGATCTGGAGCCCGGATGTGTCGATTCCGCCTTCGCCGAGCGGCGGGACCATCCCGATCTCGGTCTCGACCGCCTCGGCGGTCCCTTGGCAGCGGCCGAACATCCATGCGAGCACCCTGGAGTTCTCGCCGAAGCCCGGCCACAGGAACTTCCCGTCGTCGTCCTTGCGGAACCAGTTGACGTAGAACACCTTGGGGAGCTTGGCGCCCTCGTGAGCGCTCATCTGGAGCCAGTGGCCGAAGTAGTCGGCCATGTTGTAGCCGCAGAACGGGAGCATCGCCATCGGGTCGAAGCGCAGCTGGCCGACGGCGCCGGCCTGCGCGGCGGTCGTCTCCGAGGACATGATCGAGCCGAGGAACACGCCGTGCTCCCAGTCGCGGGCCTCATGCACCAGCGGCACGACCGTCGCGCGGCGCCCGCCGAACAGCATCATGTCGATCGGCACGCCCGCCGGGTCATCCCACTCGGGCGCGATCGACGGACACTGCTCGATCGGCACCGTGAAACGGGCGTTGGGGTGCGCGGCCGGCTTGTCCGAGTCCGGCGTCCAGTCGTTGCCCCGCCAGTCGGTCAGGTGCGAGGGCGCCTCACGGGTCATCCCCTCCCACCAGATATCGCCACCGTCGGTCTGCGCGCAGTTCGTGAACACGGTGCCGTGCTCGAGCATCTTCAACGCGTTGGGGTTCGTGTGCTCGCTCGTTCCGGGCGCGACCCCGAAGAAGCCCGCCTCGGGATTGACGGCGTACAGGCGGCCGTCGGACCCGAACTTCATCCACGCGATGTCGTCGCCGACGGTCTCGACCTTCCAGCCCTCGAGCGTCGGGATCATCATCGACAGGTTTGTCTTGCCGCACGCGCTCGGGAACGCGCCGGCGATGTACTTGGACTCGCCCTCCGGGGAGGTGAGCTTGAGGATCAGCATGTGCTCCGCGAGCCAGCCCTCGTCCCGCGCCATGACCGAAGCGATCCGCAGCGCGAAGCACTTCTTGCCCAACAGCGCGTTACCGCCGTAGCCGGAGCCGAAGGACCAGATCTCCCGGGTCTCGGGGAAGTGCACGATGTATTTGTTATCGGCGTTACAGGGCCACGCGACGTCCTCGGCGCCGTCCGCCAACGGGGCGCCAACCGAGTGCACGCACGGCACGAACTCCCCGTCCTCGCCGAGGGCGTCGAGCGCCTCCTGGCCCATCCGGGTCATGATCCGCATCGAGGCGACCACGTACGGCGAGTCGGTCAGCTGCACGCCGATGTAGGAGATCGGCGAGTCGATCGGCCCCATCGAGAACGGCACCACGTACATCGTGCGCCCCCGCATCGCGCCGCTGAACAGGTCGCTCAGGGTATCCCGCATGTCGTCGGGATCGCGCCAGTGGTTGGTCGGCCCGGCGTCGGACTCATCGGCCGAGCAGATGAACGTCCGGTCCTCCACCCGGGCGACGTCGGCCGGGTCTGACAGCGCCAGGTAGGAGTTCGGCCGCTTGGCGTCGGACAGCCGCTGGAACGTGCCCGCCTCTACGAGCGCCTGGGCCAGCCGGTCGTATTCCTCCTCCGACCCGTCACACCAGCAGACGTCGTCGGGCTCAGTCAGCGCGGCTACCTCCTCGACCCATGCCTGGAGACGGGCATGCTTGGTCGAGGATTGGTGCTTCGGAGCGGTATGGGCCATAGTTACTCAGCGACTCCTAATCTTCGGTGGCGTAGGAAGCGTACCCGGGGCGGGCGATCGATGAAGCCAGCGGCGTCGCTTGAAAAACGTGCGACGCGGAACGAAACGTGCGGTGCCAGAAGGGCGAAGGTGCCCTATTCCACGTTCGATTCAGCGGCTTGGGGCCCAACCGAACCGTTGCCGGGGGCCTTCCGAGGGACCAGCACGACGCGCTTGAACTCTGCCACCAGGACCCCGTCCTGGTTGAGGACCCGGGTATGGACCTTGACCGTCCCGCGGTCCGGCTTGGAACGCGACGGCTTGACCTCCAGCACCTCGGATTCGACGAACAGGGTGTCGCCGTGGAACACCGGCGCAGGGTGGCTCAGCTCCTCGGTGGCGAGATTTGCGATCGCCTTGCCGGAGACGTCCGAGACGCTCATCCCAAGCGCCAGCGAGTACACGAGCGGGCCGACCACCACGTTTCGGCCCTGCTGCGACTGCGCGGCGTAGACGTCGTTGATGTGCAGCGGATGGTGGTTCATCGTCAGCAGGCAGAACAGGTGGTCGTCTGACTCCGTGACGGTCTTGGCCGGCCAATGCTTGTAGACGGCGCCGACCTCGAATTCCTCGAGGTAGCGCCCGTAGGGATGTGCTCCTGACGCCTCCCTGGAGGCCTGGTCTGTTTCGACGTTCTGGGTCGCGGTCATCGCTTCTCCTGATTCTGGTTGCTCCAGAGAGGATGGCATCCGGGCGTTGTTTGCGCGCCCTTCGACGCGCCCCGCTAGCGTTCGGGCGGCAACCGACAGGAGACTGACCAGTGCGTAACCCCCGCGACTTCACCAAGCCGCTCGCCATCGGCGCCCCCGAGCCCGTGCTCGAGATCCCGTTCAAGCCCAGCCGGATGATCCACTTTCTGGACTTCTCGAACGAGAAGATGGTCGCGAAGGTCCCCGACATCGCGCCGACGGTCGACATCCTGCTCGGCAACCTCGAGGACGCGGTCCCGGTAGACCGCAAGGAGGCCGCGCGCGACGGCCTTGTGCGCGTCGGCAAGGAGATCGAGCTCGGCGACACAGCCCTGTGGACGCGCGTGAACAGCCTCGAGTCGCCGTGGGTGCTCGACGACCTGACCACGCTCGTCTCGGAGATCGGCGACAAGCTCGAGGTGATCATGGTCCCGAAGGTCGAGGGGCCGTGGGACATCCACTACGTCGACCGACTGCTGGCCCAGCTCGAGGCGAAGGCGGGGCTCGAGCGCCCGCTGCTGATCCACGCGATCCTCGAGACCGGCCTCGGCGTCGTCAACCTGGAGGAGATCGCCACCGCCAGCCCGCGGATGCAGGGGATGAGCTTCGGCCCGGCCGACTTGGCCGCCTCTCGCCGGATGAAGACGACGCGCGTCGGCGGCGGTCATCCCGGCTACCGGGTGATCGAGGATCCGGACCCGAACAACCCCGACAAGCCGCGCGCGACGGCTCAGCAGGACCCGTGGCACTACTCGATCGCGCGGATGGTCGACGCCTGCACCTCGGCCGGAATCCTGCCCTTCTACGGCCCGTACGGCGATATCCGTGACGTCGAGGGGTGCGAGACGCAGTTCCGGGCGGCGTTCCTGCTCGGGTGCGTCGGCGCGTGGTCTCTGCATCCCGTGCAGATCGAGATCGCGAAGAAGGTCTTCAGCCCCGACCCCGAGGAGGTGGCTTTCGCCAAGAAGGTGCTGGAGGCGATCCCCGACGGCCGCGGCGTCCACATGATCGACGGCAAGATGCAGGACGACGCCACCTGGAAGCAGTGCAAGGTGATGGTCGAGCTGGCCGAGATGCTCGCCCATAAGGACCCCGAGCTCGCCGAGGCCTACGGCTTCGAGCACGCCGTGGCCTGAGGGCGGCGGAAGTGCGGATCTCGGCGAAGGCTGACTACGCGGTCAGGGCCGCGGTTGAGCTAGCCGCGGCGCCGGACGACAGGCCGGTCAAGGCGGAGCGGGTCGCGACCGCCCAGGGGATTCCGCTCAACTTCCTCGAGAACATCCTGGGTGAGCTGCGGCACGCCGGAATCGTTCGCAGCCAGCGCGGCGCCGAGGGCGGCTTCCGGCTCGCGAAGCCGGCGGACAAGATCACGGTCGCCGACGTGATGCGCGCGGTCGAAGGACCCCTCGCCAGCGTCCGCGGCGGCCCGCCCGAGGACGCCTCCTACGGCGGCGCCGCGACCGCCCTGCCGCGCGTCTGGATCGCGGTGCGGGCAAACCTCCGGGCGGTCGTCGAGCGGGTGACGCTCGCCGACGTCGCGGCGGGGCACCTGCCCGCCAGGGTCGACAAGCTCGCCGAGGACCCGGAGGCCTGGGTCACGCGGTGATCGGCTCGCCGTCGTGCCGCTCGCCGCTCGCGAGCGGCACGCGCACGTAGACGATGTCCCCGCGCGCCAGCTCCAGCTCCTCGGTCTGAGATCGGGTCAGCTGCGCCCGGGCCGGCTCGCCGTCAGGCAGCTCGAGCTCGATCCGCACCTCGAAGCCGAGGTGCACGACCCGCCTGACGAGCGCCTCGACCGCCCCGTCGCTCGGCTCCAGCGACACGGTCACGTCGTGCGGGCGCACGAGCCGACCGTCGATCCGGACCGCGGGACCGAGGAACCCCATCACGAACTCCGTCTCCGGCGCGTCGTAGACCTCCCGGGGCGATCCGACCTGCTCGATCCGGCCGGCGTTCATCACGGCGATCGTGTCGGCGACCTCCATCGCCTCTTCCTGGTCGTGCGTGACCAGCACGGTCGTCACACCGCGTTCGTCGTGCAGCCGGCGCAGCCAGCGGCGCAGCTCGGCGCGCACGTTCGCGTCGAGCGCCCCAAACGGTTCGTCCAGCAGCAGCACCCGCGGTTCCACGGCCAGCGCCCGGGCCAGCGCCATCCGCTGGCGCTGCCCGCCGGAGAGCTGGTCGGGGCGCTGCTCTGACCACTTCGTCAGTCCGACGAGCGCCAGCAGCTCGTCGACGCGCTCGCGGACCTCCGCCCGCGGGCGCTTGCGGATCCTCAGCCCGAAGGCGACGTTCTCCCGCACACTCATGTGCGTGAACGCCGCGTAGTGCTGGAACACGAACCCGATGCCGCGGTCCTGTGGGCGCGCGGCGGTCACCTCGGCGCCGTCGATCAGCACGGCGCCGGAGTCCGGCATCTCGAGCCCCGCGACGATCCGCAGCAGCGTCGACTTCCCGGAGCCGCTCGGGCCGAGCAGCGCGCTCAGGGAGCCCTCGGGCACCTCGAGCGTGACCGCGTCGAGCGCGCGGAACTCGCCGAACTCCTTCGACACGTCCTGAATTTCGATTCTCATCGAGCGTCCTGCCTCCTCGGAGCCAGCACCGTCATCGCCAGCAGCACGATCAGTGACATCACCGCCAGCTCGGTGCCAGCGGCGTATCCGCCGGTTAGCGCCTGGGAACCGAACGACGTCGTCAGACGCTGCTGGACCAGCAGCGGGAGCGTCAGGGTCGAACCGGCCACGTTCGAGGACACGACGGCGACGGCGCCGATCTCCCCGAGAGCGCGCGCCGTCGTGAGCACGACGCCGTACGCGACACCCCACCGTATCGACGGCAGCGTCACCCGCCAGAACGTCTGCCAGGTGGATGCGCCGAGCGTCGCCGCCGCCTGCTCCTGCTCGTCACCGACCTCGATCAGGACCGGCGCCACCTCACGCACGACGAACGGCAGCGACACGAACACGGTCGCGATCACCATCCCGGCCGGCGCGTAGATGATCG
>DATKFF010000392.1:0-3597 GCA_035511595.1 Solirubrobacteraceae bacterium
CGGCCGCCTCCGCCGCCGCCGGCGACGCCCGCCGCGGCCTTCACGATCGCGCCGGCCTTCACGCCGCGCTGCACGAGCGGGGGCGGCACGCTTGCGATCAGGTGCACGCGTCCCTCCGCCGCACTGCCGAGCACTATCGCCGTTTCTGGCAGGCGCGCCTTCACTCGATCGAGCATACCCAGCAACGCCTTCGCATCCGCCGCCTGCACGGCCGCGGCGAGCACCTTCGCCCCGTCGATCTGCTCCGCAGCCGCGAGCAGCGCCTCGACCTGAGCTCCCTCCTGCGATGAGCCGCCCCCCTCTCGCGTGGCCTTCTGGAGCTGGCGGCGCTCCTGCTCGCGCGCGCTGACGGTTTGCGGCACCTGCTCGGGCTGCACGCGCAGCGTCTCGGCGGCCCGGCCGAGCAGCCGGTCGCGCTCGCGCAGCAGATGCACGGCCGCCGGTCCGGTGATCGCCTCTATGCGGCGCACGTTGGCCGCACTCGACGTCTCAGAGAGGACGTGAAAGACGCCGATCTCAGCGGTGGAGCGCACGTGGGTGCCGCCGCAGAGCTCGCGCGAATAGCGGCCGTCCCCGATCTGCACCATGCGCACGACCTCGCCGTACTTTTCGCCGAACAGCGCCATCGCGCCCAGCTTGCGGGCCTCCTCCAGGGTGGTCGTGATCGGGCACACGGGATCGTTGGCGAGGATCCAGGCGTTGACCTGGTCCTCCACGTCGGAGAGCTCGTCCTCGGTGAGCGCCTGGCCGTGGCTGAAGTCAAAGCGCAGCTTGTCGGGGCCGACATAGGAGCCGGCCTGGCGCACGTGGTTGCCGAGCCGCCGGCGGAGCGCCGCGTGCAGCAGGTGGGTGGCCGTGTGGTTGGCCTCGGTCGCGTGGCGGGCGGCGCGATCGACGTGCGCGCGGACGCGCTCGCCGGCCTCGATCGTGCCCCGCTCCGGGACGAGCGCCAACACCTGGTCCTCGCCGATCCTCAGCACGTCATCGACCCGCGCAACGGAGTCTCCGTCGATCGACTCGAGGTAGCCGGAGTCGGCGATCTGACCGCCGCCCGTCGCGTAGAACGGAGACTCAACCAGCTTGACGAGCACGCGGCCGTTCTCGGGGAGGGCGGCGCCGATCGTCGTGTCGCTGTCTGTCGTTTCATAGCCGACGAAGTCCGTCCGAAAGCCCGCCTTGCCGGCAAGCGCCAGCGCGTCCTCCCGAAGCGCGTCCCCCGCGCGGGTCTGAGAAGAGGAGGCGCGGGCGCGCTCGCGCTGCCGACCCATCAGCTCCTCGAAGCCCTCCTCGTCGACCCCCAGTCCGTGCTCGGCGGCGAGCTCACGCGTCAGGTCGATCGGGAAGCCGTAGGTGTCGTGCAGCAAGAATGCATCAGCTGAGGAGATGCCCTCCGCCCCGGTCTCGCGGACGCGCTCGAGGATCTCGTCGAGCAGCCTGCTCCCCTGCTCGAGCGTGCGGCCGAAGCTCTGCTCCTCGGAGCTGATCCAGCGATGGATGTTCTCCTGCTGCTCGTGCAGCTCCGGGTACTCCGAGCCCATCAGCTCGACGACGACGTCGGCGAAGCGACCGAGGAAGCCCTGGTCCAACTCGAGCGAGCGGCCCTGCTGGATCGCCCGGCGCATGATCCGGCGGAGCACGTAACCGCGATCCTCGTTGGAGGGAACGACGCCGTCCGCGATCAGGAACGTGGTCGCGCGGCTGTGGTCGGCGAGGATCCGCATCGCGCGATCCGTCGGATAGTCCCGGGCGTAGTGCCGCCCGGAGAGCTCCTCCGCGAGCGAGATCAGTGGCGCAAACTGGTCGGTCTCGAACACCGACGGCTTGCCCTGTAGGACTGCTGCCAGCCGGTTGAGTCCCAGCCCGGTGTCGATGTTGTTCTTCGGGAGCGGACTCAGCGAGCCGTCGGGGCGCAGGTCGTACTGGGTGAAGACCAGGTTCCAATACTCGAGGAAACGCTCGTTCTCGCCGCCGGGGAGGTCGTCGGGCTTGCCGAATTCGACGCCGCGGTCGAGGTAGAGCTCAGAGCAGGGGCCACACGGGCCGGTGGGGCCCATCTGCCAGAAGTTCTCCGAACGCGGGAGCTCGACGATCCGCTCGCGCGGGACGCCGATCTCGAGCCACGCCTCGATCGCCTCCTCGTCGGGGCCGATCCCGAGCTCCTCATCGCCACCGAACACGCTGATCCAGATGTTCTCGGGGTCAAAGCCGAAGCCGTCGACCGACAGCTCCCAGGCGTAGCGGGTCGCCTCCCGCTTGAAGTAGTCGCCGAACGAGAAGTTCCCGAGCATCTCGAAGAACGTCAGGTGCCGGCTGGTCGTCCCGATGATCTCGATGTCGACCGTCCGGAAGGTCTTCTGGCAGGTCGTGACCCGGGGGTGAGGCGGGGGCTCGATCCCCAGAAAGTAGGACTTCAGCGGATGCATCCCGGCGATGGTGAACAGGGCCGAGGGGTCGAACTGGGCTGGGATCAGCGGCGCGGAGGGTAGCCGCAGGTGGTCGCGCGCGACGAAGAAGTCGAGGAACGTCTTCCTGATCTCATCCGAGGTCATCCGCGGGGAGTTTAGGGAGGCCCGCGGTAACTCAAGATCGGGGCAATACCGGCCGATGCTTGGGTGAGACAGCCTCCCCCACGTGGGGTAGTGGCCTCCCGTGACGGGGCCAACCGGAGGGGCCGTCTGCGCTTCGCATCAACCACGGAACCATCGCGTTGAAAGCACACACAATCGTCCTCCCGCGCCGTCGACTGACGGCCGGCCTTCTGGGCGCACTCGCGCTCGCCGCCGCGCTGCTCCCGGCCAGTGCGTCCGCGGCTCGTCGAGCGTTCGATCCGCTCGGAGGCTTCCAGATCGATGTCCCTGCCGGCGGTCTTATCGTCAACGAGAACGCCGGCTCGGCGGTGATCACCGTCACCCGCGACGGGGCTGAGTCAGCGTTCGGAGCCCAGGTGCGGTACGTCACCTCGGGCGACGGCTACGACCCGTCCACCAACGCGCCGTTTGACTGCGGCGGGACGCCGTGCACCGCGACCTCTTACGACTTCACGTCGGTCAAGGGCGAGCTCGACTTTGGGCCCGGCGAACAGAGCAAGACGTTCTCGATCCCGATCACCGACCACGGGACGACCAGCGTCCCGAAGACGCTTCAGGTCTCGCTGTTCGGTCCCTCGCCGATCGGCCTAGGCCAGGTGTCGACGACCCCGCTGACGATCCTCAACGACGATCCGGCGGACCCTCCCCCCGCCGGAAACCCGCTCGGCCTCCAGCCCGCCCCGACCGGAACCGACCCGCTGGCGGGCGCGCAGTTTTTCGTCGATCCCCAGAGCGAGGCCGCTACGGCGGCCAAGTCGCACCCTGCGCTGGACGTGATCGCCAGCCAGCCCGGGACGGCGCGGTTCGGCAGCTTCAGCTACGGCTCGCCGTACGTTCCGGACATCGGCACAGCCGTCTCGCGGTATCTAACGCGGGCGGCGGCGACCGAGCCCGGCACCGTCCCGCTGCTGGCCACCTACCGTCTCGTCCACGGGGTCCATGGCAACGGCGATTCCCCGGCCGAACAGCAGGCGTACCACAACTTCATCCTCGGGTTCGCCCAGGGGAT
>DATKFF010000393.1:0-16781 GCA_035511595.1 Solirubrobacteraceae bacterium
CGTCGGCAAGGCGGTCCCGGGGGTCGAGATCCGGATCGCCGATGAGGACGGGGAGATCCTGATGCGGGGTCCCAACGTGTTTAGGGAGTACTGGCGGAACCCCGAGGCGACCGCCGAGACGCTCGTCGACGGGTGGCTTCACACCGGCGACATCGGGGAGGTCGACGACGAGGGCTATCTGAAGATCACCGGGCGCAAGAAGGACATCATCATCACCGCCGGCGGCAAGAACCTCACTCCGTCGAACCTGGAGAACGATCTCAAGCAGTCCCGCTTCATCTCGCAGGCGGTGATGTACGGGGATCGCAAGCCCTACCCGGTCGCGCTGATCACGCTCGACCCTGAGGAGATCGTCCCGTGGGCCAAGGAGCAGGGCCTGCCCGAGGACCTCGCCGAGCTGGCCGAGCAGGAGCCGGTGCGTGAGATCGTGCAGAAGGAGCTCGACCGCGCCAACGCCAACTATGCCCAGGTCGAGCAGGTGAAGAAGTTCGCGATCCTCGACCACGACCTGTCGATCGAGACCGGCGAGCTGACGCCGACGCTGAAGGTCAAGCGCAACATCGTCTACGACCGCTACGGCGATCTGTTCGAGTCGATGTACGGCGGGGGCGGCTGAGCCCCGGACGGCTCAGATCGACGGCGGGTTCGGGTCCGGAGGCAGCGGCGACGGCGATGGCGTCGGTGACGGCGGCGCCGGGTCCGGCGGCGTCGGCGGCGGGCTCGGCGAAGGGCCGGGACCCGGTGGGGCCGGGCTCGGGATGTCGGTGAAGGCTTCCACGTGGAAGCGCTACCCCGAGCGGCCCGTGTAGCAACCTCTCGCCCGGGTAGCCCAGTGGCGATGAAGCTTCTCGTAGTCACCACCGAACCAATTACCGCCGAGCAGCTGCGCGCGGCCGTGCCGAACGACGTCGATCCTGCCGACGCCGAGGTGCTGGTGATCGCGCCGGCCCTCCATCGGAGCGTCCTTCATTTCTGGCTCTCGGACGCCGATGAGGCGATCGCGAAGGCGGAGGCCGTCCGCCGTGAGACCGTCGACGAGCTCGATTCCGCCGGCGTGCCCGCAGCAAGCGACACCGGCGAGAGCGATCCGATGACCGCGATCACCGACACGCTCGAGACCTTCGCCGCGGACCGGATCGTGCTGTTCACGCATCGCGACGACCGGCAGCGCTACCGCGAGGACGTCGACGCCCACGAGGTCGAGGACCGCCTCGGGATCCCCGTCGACCACGCCCTACTGTCGCGCTGACTCCAGCAACCGCAGCAGCGCCTTGGCGTTGGCGGGCGCGAACCCCTGCCAGTCGTTGTTGAAGTATGCGTAGACGTCGTCCTGTCGTCGCCAGCGGTCAATCCGCTCGGCCCAATCCGCGATCTCCGTGGCCGAGTAGTTGCCACGGCGCCCGCGGGAGCCGTAGTGAAAGCGGATGAACCGCCACGAGGCAGTCGCCTCGTAGGACTGGAACGGCCGTGACGGGTGGTCGCCGATCGCCAGCGCGACGTCGTGCTCGCGGAGCGCGTTCATCACCTCCGGCACGAACCAGCTCTGATGGCGAAACTCGATCGTGTGAAGCCCGTCGGGCAGCACCAACAGCCACCCGCGCAGACGCTCGTCGTCGCGGTGGAAGTTCTCCGGCAGCTGCCATAGAACCGGACCGAGGCGGCCGACTGAAACGAGCGGCTCGAGCGGCTCATAGAACCGCTTGATCCCATCCTCGATCCCCACCAGGCGCTTGACGTGGGTGAGGTAACGGCTTGCCTTGACCGCGAACACGAAGTTCGACGGGGTCTGGGCCACCCAGCCCGCCACCGCGTCCCGGCGCGCCAGGCGATAGAAGGTGCTGTTGACTTCGACGGTGTCGAAATGCTGGGCGTAGAGCTCAAGCCAGCGTCGCTTCGGCTCACGCGCCGGATACAGACGCCCCCGCCAGTCGTCGTACATCCATCCGCTGCACCCGACGCGTACCTGCTTCATCGCGCGGGTAGCCAACCGCCGCTGTGAACGACCGCCCCGCACCGCCGATCCCGGAGCGTCCGACGCTTCCGAAGCTGCGCGCGGCGGTGCAGGCGTGCCGCGCCTGCGACCTCTACGAGCACGCCACGCAGGCGGTGATGGGCGAGGGCTCGCCGTCCGCAAGCCTGATGCTGGTCGGCGAGCAACCGGGCGACCGCGAAGACATCGAGGGCCACCCGTTCGTCGGCCCAGCCGGCAGGGTGCTCGACGAGGGACTCGAGCGCGCCGGGATCGCGCCGAAGGACGCGTACATCACGAACGTCGTCAAGCACTTCCGCTACAAGACTCGCGGAAAGCGCCGCATCCACCAAACCCCCGACCGCTGGCAGGTGAACGCCTGCCTGCCGTGGTTGCGAACGGAGCTGGCGATCGTCAAGGCGCCAGCGCTGGTGCTGCTCGGGGCGACCGCGTCGCAGGCGTTGCTCGGCTCGCACGTGCGCATCGGCCGTGACCGCGGACGACCGATGGATTCTGACCTGGCCGAACTGGTGACGATCACGACCCATCCCGCCGCGATCCTGCGGGCGCAGGATGACGCGGAGCGGAAGGCCGCGATGGAGCAGTTCGTGTCCGACCTGGCGACGGTGGCGGAATGGCTGCGGCAGCAGTAACTCAGGTCGCGGGCGGTGCAGGCGGGGGCGGCGGTAGCTTCGCGGCCTCGGTGATCAGCCGGCTCCCCCGGCCGCGGGTTAAGTAGCTGTATCCCCAGCGCGTCAGGACCACGGCCCGGTTCTCGAAACCGATCAAATAGAAGATGTGGACGAACAGCCACGTGGCCCACGCGAGGAAGCCGCTGAATCGCAACCCCTTGATGTCGGCGACTGCGCGGGCGCGGCCGATCGTCGCAAGCGTGCCCTTGTCGCGGTAGCGAAACGGCCCCGGGGCCGGCTTGCCCGCCAGGCGCGCGACGACGACGCGTCCTGCGTAGCTGCCCTGCTGCATCGCGACCGGAGCCAGGCCGGGGTAGGTCACCGGTTCCCCGCTGTCAGCGTCGCGCACGCGGACCATGTCGCCGAGCGCGAGCACCTCGGGGTGGTTCGGCAGCGACAGATCGGGGTTCACCGTCAGCCGCCCTGCGCGGTCAGTCTCGGCGCCTGAGACCTCGCCGAGCATCCGCGCCAGCGGGGACGCGTTCACTCCCGCAGCCCACACGACGGTCCGCGTCGCCACTTCGGACCGGACGCCGTCGCCGTCCTCGAGCACAACCGCGTCCTCACGCACGTCGACGACCGTGTGTCCGAGCATCACGGTCACGCCGAGCCGCTCGAGCGAGCGCTGCGCGCGTCGTGGCAACGGATCCCTGAAACTCCCGAGCACGCGGTTCGTCGTCTCGATCAGCAGCACCCGTCGCACGCGCGGGTCGACGCGCCTGAATTCACCGGCGAGCGTGTCGGCCGCCAGCTCCGCGATCTGGCCGGCCATCTCGACCCCGGTCGGGCCCGCGCCGACGACCACGAACGTCAACCAGATCTCCTCCTGCCCCGGCTCGAGCTCAGCCACCTCGAACGCGTGCAGGATCCGCCCGCGGACCTCCAGCGCGCTGTCGAGCGTCTTCACCTCGAGCGCGACCGTTCGCCATTCGTCGTGCCCGAAATACGAGTAGTCAGAGCCGCCGGCCACGATCAGGGTGTCGTAGGGGACCGTCAGCACGCCGCCAGGGACGTCGGCCGTCAGGACCACCTGGCGGCGGTCCAGCTCGAGCCGATTGACCTCGCCGAGCAGTACGGTCACCTGCTTGTCCCCGCGGAAGATGTGGCGCAGCGGCATCGCGATGTCACCGGCCGCCAGGGCCCCCGTGGCGACCTGGTAGCTGAGCGGCTGAAACAGGTGGTAGTTGTGGCGGTCGATCAGCGTGACCTCCAGGTCACGGCGGCGCCCGAGCGCCTTGACCGCGCGGAGCCCCCCGAATCCGCCGCCGATCACGACTACGCGGTGCGCCGCAGCGCCCGCCCCGCTCACGTGCTGGTCTCCTCGCCGGGAGTGGATCTTGCTCGCGTAGGAGGTGGGGAGACGGTGGAAGAGCCGATCGATCGACCCTACCGCGAAGACGATCACGATCGAGCTCAGCGCGGGCCCGAACGCGTGGTTGTTAGCGGTTGGCGGCTGCGGGGTACCTTGTGGCTAGCAGCGGGCACGGGTACTGCGAGCGCAGGTGCTGGTCGCTACGGGGCGCGTGAGTGGTTACCGCGACTCACCCGGGCGGCCAGCCCCCGCTCGCCTTCTGCGGCGGGGCCGCGTGTCGACGTAGTCGGCTAGCGGCCCCGGATACTCCAGCTCGGCTCGTTGCTCGAGTCGTTTCTCGTTGCGGCGCAACCACACGATGAACGCGACGACGACCAGGGCGGCGGAGGCCCCGAGCCCGTAGTCGACCGGGCCACGCACTCCCCTCAGCGCGCTGCCGGCGTAGTAGAACGAGATGGAATAGAGGCCAGCCCAGATGATCCCGCCGCTGGCGTTGAAGAAGAAGAACCGCGAGTACCGCATCCGGTTGCTGCCCGCGAGGAACGCGGCATAGGTGCGCAGGATCGAGACGAAGCGGCCGAAGAACACGACCTTTCCGCCGTGCTCTTCGAACACCAGCCGACCGACCTTGAGCTTGGCCTCGTTCAGCCGGATCTTCGGCCCGTAGCGGAGCAGGAGCCGGTAGCCGCCCCACCACCCCACCGCGAAGCCGATGTTGTCGCCGACGATCGCGCCCGCGGCGGCGGACGCCCAGATCAGCCACACGACGAGGTTGTGCGTCGTCCCGGCGTAGAGCGACGCGGCGATCACCATCGTCTCCCCCGGGAACGGAATCCCGAGGCTCTCGACCATTACGAACAGGAACACCGCCGCGTACCCGTACTGCTGCAGCAGGTGGTCGAGCGTGTGGGTCGAGAAGAAGGCGGCGATCACACGGCGGCCCGGGTGACCCGCGGCTCGCGGCGGGCACCCGCCTTACGGGGCCCCAAACCCAGCGGATCGCCGAGCTGCAGGACGACCGGCTGAACCAGACGGCGGCTGGTCATTGTCCGATCGTATTACCCGGGCTCTCTCCGTGGGAGCCGTCGTGCTCCCAGCTCAGGTCGTGACTACGTGCGAGAACAGCGCCAGCGTCGCAACCAGGAACAGGAACAGCATCACCCACATCGCTGGACGCCCCCAGTGGGGCATCTCGGCGTTGTCGTCCCGCGCCATCAAGTAGCGCTGCTCCTCACGGATCGTCGCGTTGCAGTGTGGGCAGATCATTGATCCTCTTTTACGTTCGTCGTTTTCGATCGCGCGCGAACAACCTCCGGTGACTGATCAGGTGTCCGAGACCGTTGCTCGAGCCGGGGTCACCGTCCTCCGCGCACTGCGCAATCCGCTGCGACGATACGTCAGACCCATCAGAAACGCGCCGCTAGCCGCGGCGATTATGGCAACGACCGATTCTCGGGGCATTGGCCGCAAGGCCAATTCCCCGGTCGACGGTACAGCGACGGTGCGAGCGACGATTAGGCGGCTGGGCGGAGCGCCTCGAGCTCGCGGCTCTGCGCGAGCTCGGTGAGCGCCTTGCGCTCGAGCCGGCGAACCGCGTCCTGGGAGAGCCCGAGCCGGCGGCCGGTCTCGCTCAGCGGGGTGGGATCATCGCCGCTGATCCCGTAGCGCAGCCTCACGACTGCCCGCTCGGGCTCGGGCAGTTGCTCGAGCGCTCGACGCAGAGCATCCTGACGCAGTGAGATGTCGACCTCCTCCTCGGGGCCGCGCTCGCCGCTCGGCAACAGCGCTCCCAGCGAGGTCTCGTCCTCCTCGCCGACGGGCCGGTCGAGGCTCGTCACCACGCGAGCGGTTTCCCGGGCCTCGCGAACATCATCCACCTTCAGCTCCGCCGCCGCCGCGAGCTCCTCGTCGGTCGGCTCACGCCCCAGCTGCGCGGCCAGGTCGCGCTGTACTCGCGCGATTCGCCGCTCGCGCTGGCCCAGGTGCACAGGGATTCGGATCGTCCGCGAGCGATTGTCGAGCGCGCGCTGGAGCGCCTGTCGAATCCAGAACGTCGCGTAGGTCGAGAACTTGTAGCCCTTGCGCCAGTCGAACTTCTCGGCGGCCCGGATCAGCCCGAGGATGCCCTCCTGGATCAGGTCCAGGAGGGGCAGGTCGTGGCCTTGGTACTTGCGGGCGTTGGAGATCACGAGCCGCAGGTTCGAGTTGACGAGCTCGTCCTTGGCTTCGAGATCGCCGCGCTCGATCCGCTTGGCGAGCTCGATCTCCTGCTCGCGGGTCAGGAGCGGATAGCGGCGAACCTCCTGCAGGAACAGCGCCATCGCGTCGGTGGTCTGCTGGGCGAGGTCGTCCATCACATAGGTGGTCTGGTCGACTCCGTTGCGGCCGCAGTCATCGCGGACGTCGATCCCGCGCGCCTCGAGCAGGTCCTGGAGCGCCTGCGCGTCCTCGTCGCCGAGCTCGGCTTCCTGCACGAGTTCGCTCAGCTCGGACAGCTCAACGCAGCCCTCCGGGCGCGCCTCGCCACGGGCGACGAGCTCGTCGGCCAGTTCCTGCAGGCGGCTTACGCCGGGTGTCTCTGTCTCGTCTGCCATGCGTCTCGCCTATCAGCCTATTCGGTTCCCGGCCGAGGAACCCCAACGCCCGGCCAGTCGTCGAGCTTGTCCCGCTTGCGGGCCCCGAGCTAGCCGCTCGCGGTCAGGTCGGCGCGCGGAGGCGCGATCCGCCGCCTCGGACGTTGCTCGGTGGCGGGATCATCGGCGACCAGCGTCTTGCGGTGGCTCTCTTCCGTCGGCTTGATCCACAGCTCCTCCACCAGGATCTGCACGGTCGCAAGGATAGGGACCGCGACGACCAGCCCCAGGAAACCGAACAGCCTGTCGACCGCGACGACGCCGATCGCGACGACCGCCGGGTGCAGCTTTACGGTCCGGGCCACAACCAGCGGCTGGATCACGTTGCTCTCGAGCTGGTGGGCGAGGACGTAGACGATCGCGACCAGCACCGCCTTCCCCGGGGAGATCGTGAGTGCGTACAGGATTGGCGGGATCGAGCTCGCCAGCGCGCCGAAGTACGGGACGATCATCGCGACCGCGGTGAAGATCGCGAAGAACGCCGCGAACCCGAGGCCGACGAGCTGCAGGCCGAGGTAGGTGATGCCCCCGAGCACGCACATCCCGATCACGAGGCCTCGGAGCCACCCGAGGTAGGCGACGCGCAGGCGGCAGAGGATCAGCTTTGCCTTGGGGCGACCCTGTGGCGGTACGACGCGCACGAGGCCGTAGACGAGCGGGTCGGGATGGATCGCCGAGTACAGCGCGGTCAGCAGCACGACGACCAGCGCGGCGATCCCGCCGGCGACGCTCGCGCCGATCGACGCCGCCGGGCCCAGCAGTTTGGTCGGGTGCTGCGTGTAGCCGTTGACGAAATGCTGGATCTGGTTACCGACGCGGCTCGGAGACGTGCCGGTGAGCCCGGCGAGGCGGTGACGGAGGTCATCGACGATCGACGGAAGCGAGGCCGCGAACTTGTTGATCTCGTGGCTGAACGCCGGGAGGACCAGCGCGACCAGACCCGCGATCGCCCCGAGTCCCAGCAGCAGCCCGATCAGCGCGCCGAACGCGCGCGGGACGCCGACGCCGTTGAGCAGATTCGCGAACGCCGCCAGCGGCAGCGCAATGATCACGACGATCAGCACCGCCAAGATCAGCGTCACCAGCTGCTTGAACAGCAACGCGGCCACGACCAGCGCGAACGCGAGCAGCACCGCTCGGTAAACCGTCCCCGGCGTAACGCGCGATTCGGACATGCCAAGCCAAGAGTGCCCCGATTCGGGCCTTTGCACGCGCGGGGCGTCGCGACTCACGACCGTGGGTAGAGCGCCGTGATGGCGACCGCCGTGCTCGACATCGACGGGACGCTGGTGGACACCAACTATCAGCACGCGCTGGCGTGGTACCGCGCGTTCCGCCGGCACGAGATCGTGCTTCCGGTCTGGCGGATCCACCGCGGCATCGGGATGGGCGGCGACCAGCTCGTCAAGGCGCTCACCGACGAGCAGACCGCGCGTGAGCTCGGCGACCAGATTCGCGCAGCCGAGGGTGACTTCTACTTCGAGCTGATCGACGAGGTGGCGCCGATGGAGGGCTCACGCGAGCTGATCGTCGAGCTCGGCCGCCGCGGGCACATCGTCGTGCTGGCCAGCTCGGCCAAGCAGGAGGAGGTCGATCGCTACCTCGACCTGCTCGACGCCCACGATCTCGCCGATGCGTGGACCACGTCGGCCGACGTCGAGGCGACAAAGCCCGCGCCGGACCTGGTGAACGTCGCGCTCGAGCGCGTCGCCGGCTCGTCCGGCGACGCAGTGATGGTCGGCGACACGCCGTGGGACGTGTACGCCGCACGCGGCGCGGGGGTCGACACGATCGCGGTGCTGACCGGTGGCTTCGGGATCGACGAGCTCCGCGACGCGGGGGCGATCGCGGTGTTCGAGTCGGTCGCCGAGCTGCGCTCGCGGCTCGATCAGACGCCGCTTCGGTAGGTGGCTCGGACCTTTCCGCGGTCCCACCGCCCGGTCAGGCGCGCTTGTAATCAGACTGCGGGGGTAGACCCAAGGTGCTGGTCATGTGGATGCGCCCTGGAGGGAGGGACGATGGACGAGCTTCGGCTACGACGTCAGGGTCAAGCCGTCGCGCCGCGAGAGCGACAGGCCCGCTGGCACGCCGAACAGGCCGAACGGCAGGCCGTGCGGCGCCGCGAGGAGGAGTCCGGCGTTTCCGGCTGGGTGGCAGAGAGAGCCGGACGGTGGGATCTGAAGGGTCCCGATTGGGGGTTCATCGAGGCTCAGAAGTATTTCTGGAACCCGCTGATGGACTACTGGTTCCGGATGGATATCGAAGGCTGGGAGAAGCTCCCGCCACCGCCGGCGCTGCTGGTCGGAATCCATTCGGGCGCGCCGCTGCCGTGGGATGCATGGACGGTCGGGGTGCAGTGGTGGCGGCACTTCGGGCCGGAGCGCCCGCTGCACGGCACCGCCCACGACGCGCTGATGGCGATGCCCCTCCTCGGCGCATACTTCCGGCGGATGGGGGTGCTCCCGGCCGCCGCTGACAGCATCACCGGAGCGCTGGCGGCCGGCCGCGACGTGATGCTGTTCCCCGGGGGCGAGCGTGACTCGCTGCGGCACTGGGCTCAGCGCGACGAGGCCGAGCTGGCCGGGAGGATGGGGTTCGTCAAGCTCGCGATTCGAAGCGGCGTCCCGATCGTCCCCGTGGCGACCATCGGCGGCCCGGACTCGATGCCGGTGCTGGCCACCGGTCGCAGGCTCGCGCGGGCGATGCAGCTCGACCGGCTGGCACGGATCAAGATGTTCCCGATCGCGCTGCAGGCGCCGTGGGGCGTTTCCCCGGCGCTGCTACCCGAGATCCCGCTGCCGACAAAGATCCGGACAGCGTTCCTGGATCCGATCGAGCTCGACCGCGACCCGGCTCGCGCCGACGACAAGCGTTACGTCCGCCGCAGCTACCGCACCGTCTCCGACAGCATCCAGGAGGGGATGGACGCGCTCGCCCGTCGACGTCGGCTGCCGCTGTTCGGGTGAGCTGGTTCGGGGCGGGCGGGCTAGTCGCTCGAGGTGGTCAGGCCGCGGCGCTTTCGCAGCAGAACCTGGCAGTACTGGCTGCCCTCGCCCCACACCTTGTCCAGCTCCAGGCCGCCGTCGTCTGCCGCGGCCGCAAGCGCCGGCAGCTCGATGGCAGACCCCAGCCAGGCCGGATGGCGCTGGCCTCTGGGGCCCAACCGCAGTGTCCCCCTGATCCGCCCCGACCATCCCCCTCGCGGACGATGGGCCTCGGGGTCGTTTGACACCTGAATAGCGGCCCACCCGCCCGGTTTCAGCACCCGCCCGACCTCGCGCACGTAACGCAGGGCGAACCTCGCATCGGGGAGGTGTTGAAAGACGACCACCGAGACGCACGCGTCGACACTGCCGTCGGCAATCCCTCTCAGCGAGGCGCCGTCGCCAAGCGTCCAGTGAACGTTCTCTAGATGGGGGTTCAGCTCGCGAGCCCGGCGGAGCATCTCGTCCGAGACATCGAGCGCGATCACAACCTTTGCGCGTCCCGCCAGCGCTCTGGTCATCCGGCCCACGCCACAGCCGATCTCGAGCACTGTGTCGGCGGAGTGCAACTCGGCGCCGAGACCTCCGAGCAGATACTCGAGCAGCGGCTTCCCGTCCCAGAAGCGGGCCGGATCATGCGCCCTGTAACGCTGACGCGTATCGACGAAATAGAACGCATCCTCGCGGGCACGCGCGTTCCAGAAGGTCTTGAGGTCGCTTTCGCCCGCCGGCCACAGCCGCGGCGCGGGGGCTTGGGATCCATTCAGCAGCGCCGCTCGTCCACGCAGACCCTGGCGATGAGCGCTCAGCCACATTCGGTTCGTCTCGGCGGAGGCCCTCAGCCTAGGCGCGAGGCCAGCCAGCAGCGTCATCCAGCCGATTCGAGCGACGGCACCGAGGATGTTGATGCCCGCGGTCAGCCAGGTGCGCGCGAGCCCCCGGCGGCGCGCGATCACGGCGTATGTCGCGCGCATGAACCGCGGGACTCGGTCCGCGCCGAACGCAGGCCCCGTCGCCGCGCCGGAGGCGTGCAGCACCCGCGCGCGTGGCTCGTAGCGCGTGATCCAGCCGGCCTCGGATAGCCGCCAACCCAGATCGAGGTCCTCCGCATACATCCACTGCCGGGCGTCGAAACGGCCCACCCCGTCGAACGCTTCGCGGCGCAACAGCAGGAACGCGCCGATCGCCCACGGAGCATCTCGCGGCCGATCGAGGTCGTACAGGCCGGGAATCAGCATCCGGTCGGCGATCGCAGCGCTCAGCCGGTGAACGCCGAGGTTGAGCGCGAGCGTGAACGGAATCGTAGGCAGCGAATGCAACGACGGCTCGGCCGTGCCATCGGGCAGCACCAGGCGTGGCGCCACGCACCCAAGCCGGGGATCGGCCCCGGTCGCGAGCAGCGCCTCGAGAGCGCCCGGCTCCGGTGCTACATCGGCATTGGCACATGCCACCCATTCGCTCTCGGTACGCTCGGCGACGAGGTTGACGGCGGCGCCGAATCCCAAGTTGGTCTGAGCCTCGATAATCGTTGCCCAGGGCGCATGCTCGATCGCCGCGCGCGCCGACCCGTCGGTCGATGCGTTGTCGACCACCCACACGTCGACCAGCCCGCGCTCGGCCTCCCCTGACAGTGATCGCAGGCAGCGCACGAGAAGCTCGCGGGTATTGAAGGAGACGACGGCGACCGTGACGCGCGGCCGACCTTCGACTCGGGGCCGATCGCCGCTGAAACTAGGAAGCGGCGCCGACACAGAACACAACGGCGCCAACACCCGCCCTGTCGTAGATCGCCTCGGTCGCGCGGAGCACCCACCAGCCGACGCGGCTGGGGAACCGCTCGGCACGTCCGTTGACGGCACGCACGGGACTCAGAGGCTCAACCAGGCGCCGGTAACGACCGTGACGAACGAGATCGTTCAGGGCGTGCTCCAGCGACTGCGGCGGCCCGAGATACACGGGGGAGCGGACAAGCAGCGGCTCCAGGCCAACCGCGCGCATTGCCCGCGGAAGCGTCTGTGGCGTGAAATGAACGAGATGCTCGAGCGGGCGCAGCCCTGGCCACGCCGATCCGAGACGGCGACGCTGCGAGCTATTCCAGTTCGGCACCTCCACTACGACGAACCCACCTGGGCGCACCCACTGTCGCATCGCCGCTAGAAACGAACGGCTGTCAGGGATGTGCTCGAGCACATGAAACGCGCTGACGACGTCGTAGCTGCGCTCCGCGAGCCCGGACGTCTCGAGCGGGGAGATGCTGACCTTCAGGCCACGGCCCTGCGCCATCTCCGCGGCCGTCCGCTCTGGCTCGACGCCTTGCACCTCCCAGCCACGCTCGCGGGCGGCCATCAGCACCTCTCCAGTCCCCGATCCCACGTCGAGCAGAGAGCCACTTCTGAGCCCCGTCGCGCGCTCGATCATCTGGATGCGCCGGCGCGCCACGCGCGCGAGGTAGCTCTGGAAGATTGGATGGCGAACGTCCAGCCCGAAGTCGCCGGCCTCGCCGAACATGTAGCCGTCCACGTACACCTCCGACGGATCGGCATATTCGCCCGCCGAGACCGTCTCGCAGCTCGCGCAGCTCCGCAGCTGACCGCCGCTGCCGAGCTCAAAACCACGAAGCTCCGAGCTACCGCAGGCGGGACAAGCCGGCAGCTCCAGGATCTTCATCGGGGCGAGTGTAGAGGCGGCCTTGTTTGGCATGCTTGTCCCGTGCCGTCCGGGCTTGCGACGCCTTTCTACTTCGATTCCGAGACGCTCCGGGCGCAAGCCCGAAGGCGGGCCGATGGATATCGCACCGCCTGGCCGTTTCCGCACGCTGTGATCGATGACCTTGTCCCTCTCGAGGTCGCGCGTGCGTGCGAGGCCGAGTTCGAGCAGACCAGCCGCGAGCACTGGCAGCTGTACACCGACGAGGGCAACACCCGCAAGCTCGAGTTCTCCGATGAGCGCGGCATGGGCCCGCTCACGCGTCAGCTGATCGCCCAGTTCAACGGGCGCGCGATGATCGACTTCCTCGAAGAGCTCACAGGGATCCCCGGGCTGGTCGGCGATCCGCACCTGCTCGGGGGCGGCCTGCACGAGCTCGGTCCGGGCGGCTTCCTGCGCATCCACGCCGACTTCAATGTCCACCCGCAGCTGAGGCTCGACCGGCGGATAAACCTACTGCTGTACCTGAACGACGGCTGGGACGCCGGCTGGGGCGGCGAGCTCGAGCTCTGGGATGGCGAGATGCGCCTGCGCGCGGACCCGATCACACCGGTGCTCGGTCGCGTCGTGATCTTCAACGTGACCGATCGTTCGTACCACGGAAACCCGAGCGTGGTGGCCTGCCCGCCAGATCGCGCTCGTCGCTCGATGGCGTTCTACTACTACTCCAACGGGCGGCCGGCGGACGAGCGCTCGGCTGAGCACAGCACGCTCTACCAGACACCCGGGCAGGCACCGGTGACGTCGGATTCGCGAGCCTGGCCCTGGGCTGCTCGAGCCCGGCACGCAGCCAAGGACTGGGTGCCGCCCGCCCTTGTGCGCTCCTTGAACCGCGCGCGGCGGCAGTGAGCATGCTCCGCCGTCGCCGCGTAGAGACGGGCGACCCCGCCGGCGAGAACCACTGGGAGAGCCTCAACCGGCTCTTCGCGCGGATCGGTGGCCCGCGACCGCACTACACCTGGTCGCTGATCCACGCCACCCTGATCGCCGAGCGGCTCGGGTTCCCCCGTGTCAGCGCGCTTGAGCTGGGCGTGGCCGGCGGCAACGGGCTGGTGGCGCTCGAAAGCGCGGCGGACGTGGTCTCCGAGGCCATCGGCGTCGGGATCGAGGTTCATGGCTTCGACAGTGGCCGTGGGCTGCCGCCGCCCGTCGACCACCGCGATGCTCCGTACCTGATCGGCACGGGGGACTTCTCGATGGACGAGCAGCGCCTGCGAGCTCGGTTGCGCCGCGCCACGCTTCATCTCGGGCCCATCGGCGAAACGGTCGCAGCCTTCCTTCGCGCTGGGCATCCACCGGTCGCGTTTGCCGCGTTCGACCTCGATTACTACTCGTCAACGCGCGACGCGCTGGCGCTTGTGGCTGGGCCTACCGATCGGCTGATGCCTCGCTTCCTTGCGTACTTCGACGATGTGCTCGGCTATCCGTGGGGGTTCACCAACGGCCCCATGCCGGCGATTGCCCAGTTCAACTCAGAGCACGGCGCCACCAGGCTCGTGGACGAACTGCGCGGGCTTCGATATGTCGTGCCGCGCGGCGAATTCGATGCACGCTGGACCGAAGCAATGTTTCTGGTCCACGTTCTCGATCACCCGCGCTACGACGACGCCGAGGGGACGGCCTTCTCCAACCAGCTCGAGCTGGACTGAGCGCCATCCCCACCGCCTAGTCGAAGACCGCACCGCCCGGCTCGTGCACCTCTATCCATTTGCCCCGCTCGCGGTCGTAGCGACGAATCACCCGCGCTGGATTTCCAACGACGACGGAGTTCGGCGGTACTGAGCGCGTGACCACGGCGTTTGCAGCGACGAACGAGTTCCGCCCAATCGTTACTCCTGCGAGGATCGCCGCGTTGGACCCAACGTGACATCCTCGCTCGATCGTTACGGGTCTCGGGTCTGCCATCGGCTGATGGAATATCGGGATGTCGGGGTCCTGATACTCGTGGTAGCTGTCGGCGATCAGGATGTTCCCTGCGAGCAGGTTGTGCTCGGCGATCTCGATGTGACCGACGCAACTAATCCAGATCCCGGGTCCGATATGCGTGTCATCGCCGATCCGCAACCACGGATCGTGTGTGCGGCCGTGGGCCTCCTCGACGAGCGAGAACATCGCGTCCCTTTGGACGACGACACGATCTCCGATCTCGATCCGGTGTCGGCACAGGACGCCGATCGGCTTGTAGACGATGCTCTGCTCGCCGAAATGGGCAAAACGATCAGCCCCCACCTTGCGCCGCCAGCGCCACCCGAGCAAGCGTCGCCGTGCGTCATCAAACTCCGGCTGAAGCCGCGCAGGAACCATCGCGGGGCAAGTCTAGGAGGGCTGCTCCGTCCGACCTGCGCGCGTCTACTCGGTCACGTGTGACTCGTGCGACGGCTGCTGGGAAATCCCGGGCTTCGCGTCGGTGTCGGAGCTGCTCTGGCGGCTGAGGCGAGGAGGACAGGCCACGGGACCGTTTGGCGTTCGGTCCTGTCCGAGCTTCGGTCGATGCCATCGGTGAGGCTGGTGGAGCGCGGGCGAGCGGACGTTTGGCTGGCTCCCGCAACTGACCCACTGCCTGACGGGAGACCGCTAGTGGTACAGCTCCACGAGGTCGGCTGGCAGAACGCTGTGCTGCGGGAATTTCTCACCCCGATCTTCGCGGCTCACCTAGAAGCCCACACGAGTGCAGCGCTCGCCGCCGCATCGCGCGTGATCACGCCGTCCGAGGTGTCGCGCATGCAGGTGTTGCAAGGCTACGGCCTGCCACCCGACCGGGTTCATGCGATCCACCATGGCGTCGACCACGACCTCTTCCGCCCTGACATTCCGGGAGGTCTCAGGCTCGTTGGCGCTCCCTACGTGCTGTTCGTCGGCGTGCTTCACCCTCGGAAGAACCTGGAGGCCGTCCGCGCCGCGGTGCCTGGCCTGGCCCGCCTGGGACTCCCGCACATCCTGGCCGCGGTCGCAAACCCTCCCGCTGATCGAACTGAGCCCCGTGACCCAGAGGCGCAGCTCCAGCTCCCATCGCTTCCTGGACGGATCCGGCTGTTGCGGCAGCTCGGTGATCGCGACCTCGTCGCGCTCATGTCGGGCGCTGCCGCCTTCTGCCTGCCTAGCTTCTTCGAAGGCTTTGGGCTGCCGGCGCTCGAGGCGATGGCGTCCGGAGCGCCGGTGATCGTCTCGAACCGCGGCGCGCTGCCAGAGGTCGTTGGCGACGCGGCCCTGGTCGTGGACCCCGACCCGCCTGCCGTCGAGGCGGCCCTGAGGCGCGTGCTGACCGATCCGCAGCTGGCGGGGCGACTGCGACGCGACGGAATTCGGCGGGCCGCGCAGTTCAACTGGCGCACGACCGCCGAGGGCTGGCTCGAGGTCCTACGGATGGCTGCGTGAGCGGCTCACACCCAGCCGCGGAAGACGCCGCGCAGCCCCCGCCACGAACCACCCGCCCGGCTCGGTAGCTCGAAAGGCTTGCCGACCTGGACATCGCGAAAGCCCACCGCCCTCATCATCCGCTCGATCGCGGGACCGCTCAACTCCCACCACTGCCACTCGTCGATCCCGTCGAACTGCGCAATGGGTCGCCCGCGCGCGAGGCGGAAGTGAACGATCGGGTTGGCGATGATCGCACTGCCCCGGCAGACCCGGCGGATCCGCTGGAGTGCCCCTACCGGATCCCGAAGGTGCGAGAGCAGGTCACCGCAGTAGATCAGGTCGAAGCTCCCGAGATCTGTGTCGAGCTGGTAGACCGACCGCAGCTCCCGGCGGACGTCGGAGCCGAGGGCCCGCCTGGCCAGTTCGAAGCGGTCGGACTTGGTCGCGTCGATCACGGGGTCGCGCTGGCGCTCGCGGTAGGCCGGCGGCCAGTCGAGCTCGTCGGGCTCGCCGAGGTCGACCGCGACGACCTCCGCCGCCCCCCGGCGCTCGAGCTCGAACGCCCAGAACCCGTCCATCGTGCCGACATCGAGACAGCGGAGCCCCTCCAGGGACTTCGGAAGCAGGTAGCGATCGAGCATCGGGCGGTGGTCGAACATCCCGCGCGTCACGACCCCGGGGCCCAGCTCGAGCGTGTGATACCAGTGCAGGCGCTCGACCTCCGCGGCGAGCCCAGCCGGGTCCGATGCGACGTCGCCTGGCACGCCGCAATCTTGTCAGAGCCGTCGCCGGCCAGCGACACGCGCGATCGCCCGCTCCCGCACCGCCCGCGGGAGCTCATCCCGCAGCACCGCCCCGAGCTTGCGGAGCGGGTACCGGAAGGGCCCGATCTTGACCTGTCCTTCGGCGCGCTCGTATTCGCGCTGCATCGCGCTCAGCGACGGCAGTTCGGCGAGCCGAAGGTCGAGCTTCCGGCCCCTCGACCCGACACCGAAGACGAAGAATGGCGCCTCGGGGTCGCCCCAGGCCGCGACATCGACGTCGTCGAATCGCTCCAAGAGGACGCGGAAACCCTCGGGCGTGAAGCGCCAGTAGTCGCTCGGGTACGCGTGGATGCCGATCAGCATC
>DATKFF010000394.1:0-14476 GCA_035511595.1 Solirubrobacteraceae bacterium
ATCGCGGCGAACAGTGCCTGCTCACACGAATCGACGTACTCGCTGTAGGCACGCTTGCACGCGGCCACCCACTCGTCCCGCCCGGCATACCCACGTAAAAGCTTTTGCCACTGCTGGCCGACTCGATGGTTAGGCAAAAAACCCAGACTCGCCCCAAACATAGGACCGTCCTGCGAACCGGGTGCGGGGAAGCTCTCCTGAACTCCAGGAATGCCCATCAGTGTCTCCTGGGCGGCCTCGACCGATTCCTGGCACGCTTCGACGTAGGCGTTTCGAGCCTTCGCTGCAGCGTCGATCAGCCGCCGACTCGCGGCCATCGCGCTCGTCACAGCGTCCTGCTGCGAGGTCGGCCGTGGGCCGTTGCCAGACAACTGCTCTTCGATCGGTTTGGTGTACATCTAAGGCTCCTTTGCCTAAAACGACAGATGGCGCGAGCATCGCTCAGGCAGCGAACACGAGAAGCTGGTCGGGCGACCGGTTAGGCCTAGACGAGCGCACCTCCGGGTATAACCAAGCCACCGGATTGCTCTGTGGGTCAGCGCGCCCTGTCCCCGCTTCCAGCCGCCAGCGAGCGAGCGCCCTTTGAAGATCTCTGTTGAGATGGCTCCACGTCTGCTCACCTCCTCACAACGGCTCTACCTGAACGCCTTCGATCAGTTCCTGCGCGCAGGCGGCAACCGACGGGAAGTGGAGCGCACCCGGCGGTTGCGTGAGATCGCCCTGCAAGACATCTACGGGGACGCAACGGACGGGCGGCCCGGGCGGGAGCTCACGGGTGACCCGATCCAGCGCATCCTGCGTGACCTCCGACAACTCGGAGATCACTCGTAGTGGCGAGCTGCGCGGCGGCATAAACGATTTCACCGAGGCCGGACAAGGTGTCCGGCCTCGGTGAGAGTGCATGCTCGAATCGCCCGTGCAGTGAGGGCCACCGGACGACGGTGATGCTCAGTGGAAGTTCACCACGTCGATCTTGGCATCGGTGATCGTGTAATCCTCTCCTGACTTCGTGCAGGAGTTCTGCAGCTTCGCGGTCATCGTGTGCTGCGTGTCAGCGCCGGGTTCCATCAATTCGCTGACGACGACTGGAACGGTGACCGTCGAGTTCGCGGGGCTGGTAGGGGCAACCGCGAACGTATTTGCCACCCCGTCGACGTATACCAGCAACGTGTTCCCGAACGAGCCGGTACAGGACTGCGGGATCTCCATCGTGACGCTTCCGGTCACGAGGTTGAGGTCGTTGGCCGCCTGCGTCCACGTCCCGCCCGACAGCGGGATATCCGTAGTCGCGCCGTGAGGCACCACCACCTGGCCGGTGCTGCGGGCCCTGACGGCGACACTCGCGCTGCCGTCATGCCCGGCAGCGCCCTGCGGCCCGGGATCGCCCGCCACGCCGGTCGGTCCTGGACCACCGGCCGGACCCATCGCACCGTCGGCGCCCGCCGCTCCGGCAGGGCCGGCGGTCCCGCCGACCATCGCCTTGAGCGCGCCGGGCTTGAAGTCGGCGGCCGTCAGCTGTCCCTTGGCAAGGTTGCTCTCGCCGACGCTGCGCGACGCGAGCTTGGAGTGAGTCACAGCGCCGTTGGCGATCACCCTCGAGGTAACACTCCCCGGCGCGAGTCTCACGGCGGCATAGGATGTCCCTCCGAGGGCCGCGAACAGCGCCACGTAGCCAACCGCATTACCGCGGAAGTGGCTCGCGATCCGATTAAGCATTGCGACCTCCGCCCGTGTTGAGCAGTTCGCGCAGTGCAAAGCTAGGTGCGCCCTGTGTGTTCATGTCAGCTCTACTCCTTCGTGGGATCGACGATTGCTGCTCGAAAGGCTGAGGCGTTGAGGTGCCCCGCACCGCTGGTCCTTGGGTCCGCTCTGACTGGCCCGTTTGCGGGTCAGCGGCGTCGGTCACGCCCAGCCGAAAGCGCCCGGAGCCGGGCCGGACTCGCCCACCCCCCGGGCGCCTCTATGCGACTGCCGGGCCCCCGCCGTTGGCGGCGTTGCGAATGATGGCCGCCTGACCTTGGCCACCACCGACGCATAATGCCGCGACTCCCCGGTTCAGCCGAGAGCGCCGCAACTCGTGGACGAGCGTCACGAGGATCCGGCCACCGCTCGCGCCGATTGGGTGCCCGAGGGCGATCGCTCCGCCGTGCGGGTTGACGACGCTTCGCTCGATTCCGAGCTCCTTGATCACCGCCAGAGACTGCGCGGCGAAGGCCTCGTTGAGCTCGAAGAGATCGACGTCCTCGAGCGTCAGCTGGGCGCGCCGGAGAGCCTGTCGGACCGCCGGAATCGGGCCGATTCCCATGAGCTGCGGTTCGACGCCCACCGATGCGTAAGCCTCGATCGTTCCGAGTGGCTCGAGGCCCATCTCGCTCGCAGCTCGCGCCGAGGTGACGACGACCGCGGCCGCTCCGTCATTGAGTCCAGACGCATTCCCGGCGGTCACGCTTCCTCCGTCCCGACGAAACGCCGGCCGCAGTCGCGCCAGCGCATCGACACTCGTGCCTGGTCGGGGATGCTCGTCCTTGGTGACCAGCTGAGAGCCCTTCCGCGTCTGGACCTCGATCGGCACGATCTCATGTTCGAACACCCCATTCGCGACCGCGCGTTCGGCCTTCTGCTGGCTGTCTGCCGCGAACTCGTCCTGTTCCTCACGCGTGATCGCGTATGCGTCGGCGACGTTCTCGGCGGTGACACCCATGTGGATGTTGTGAAACGCGTCGATCAACCCGTCGTGAAGCATCGAATCCACCACCTCGGCCGGACCCATCCGCGCTCCCCAACGAGCCGCTGGGAGGAGATAGGGAGCCCGCGACATGTTCTCGATGCCTCCGGCAACGATCACCTCCGCGTCGCCCGCCCGCACCATCTGAGAGGCGAGCGCGACCGCCTTGAGGCCCGATCCACAGAGCATGTTGATGGTCGTCGCCGGCACGGTCTTGGGGATCCCCGCCGCGAGCGCCACCTGGCGCGCCGGATTCTGCCCCAGGCCGGCCTGGAGGACGCACCCGAGCACGACCTCATCGACCCTGACCGCAGGGATGCCGGCCTGCTCGAGCACGGCGCGGACCGCCTGCGCACCGAGCTCGGTCGCAGGGGTGTCCTTGAATTGCCCGCCGAAGGTCCCCACCGGGGTCCGTAGGGCGGCCACGATCACGGCTTCTTGCATCGTTTGCTCCTGTCGTAGACCGGCACGGATCTCGTTCGTCAGCGGACGGTCAGCTGATGGGTGCGCGCGGTCCCCATGCTCGAGCGGCTGGCGCCCGCCCTGACCTCGATCGTGTAGCGGCCTCGGCGCAGAAGTCGGCGTAGGCGGCTGCCGCCGAGCGTCACGGTCTGGCGTGATCCCGCCTTCGCCGCGCGGACGACAGTGACGTCCATAGGCCTGGCGCCACGGAGCAGCTCAACCTGGACCGTCGTGGCCCCGGCCGGAACGATGAAGGACGCGGCGATGCCATGGCGCCGGGCGGCCGCGAGCGTCAAGCGGGAGGCGCCTCGTAAGCCTGTGACGAGCAGCTGACCCGAGTGGCTGCCACTGCCCTTACCCCTCCCGGGCGCCGGGGTGGCCGCCGGCGCGCCCGGCGCGGGCTTCGGGGGCGCGCCGCTGGTCGGCGGCGCCGACTTTTTGACCGTTGCTCCTACTCCGGCGATGTGAGAGGCCGCTCCAGTGCTTACATCCGGGACGGCGAACACCGGGGTAAGCGCAAGCGTTGCGTTTGCGAGCTTGGACAGCTGCGCGGCCGGGATCGTCGCTGACCAGCTGCCATCGGCGGCCGGCGTCACCGACACGGGCGCCGTGGAGTGGGAGCTGTCGCTGGCCGACACGGCGACGGCTGTGGCGAGCGGCTGCGCGACCCCGGAGACGGTGATCGATCCGTCCGTTACCGAGCTCGGCGCGCTCGTGATCGCGTTCCTCGCCCAGGGCGCGATCGAGTCACAACCCGCCTGCGGACCGGCGGAGCTGCCGCTTGAGTCGTTCGCGGCGACGACGGTGCTCGTCGTGGTCGAAGGGGTGCCGAAAAAGCCTGCCTGGGTCAGTGTCACCGTGTCGCCTGGCTGCAGGTCAGGGGTCAGCGCCTCAGAGAGCGCGCCCTTCTGCCAACAATCCCCCGCGGGATTCAGCGGCGTGGGCGTTGTGGTGTTGACCGAGAACGGGGTGAATGGGTTGGCGTTGGCCGAGTACTGCCCGATCACGACCGGCTTGCCGGTGACCGTGTCCGGGCGCGTCGCCTGGACCGTGGCTTGGCCAAAGGACGAAAGGCTGCTGGCAACAACCGAGTCGCCGCTGACCACGATCGCCGGGGAGCTACCCGCGGCCTGCGCGGGCGAGCTGACGGCAGCTGCGGTGATGATGGCCCCTGCAGCCGGCGCGATCCGTCTGCAGATCATTCGAAGGCGCGGTGTGCGCGCTGACTGACGGGCCATGAAAGGCTCTCCTTTGGGCAAGAGTCGTCCTCTGACACGAGGACCGGGTGCCTAATGTGGAGCCATACGGAAGTCCTCGCGGCTGGCCGCAGGTACGGCTTGCCCGTACCGCTCGTCCATCCCAGCGCTTCGCCGGGCTTCGCCAGCGGCTCGCGGCGCACGGCTCCCGGGTCAGCGCCACGCTGTTCAGCGGAACAGCTCTCGTGTGCCCGTGAGCGCGTGATTCTGCTCGCATGTTCGGATTTCGGTCGCGGTCGTCAGCCGCGAGGCGCTCGAGTGCTGGTACTGGTGCTGGCACCGTCCACACGATTCGGTCCGCTCAGACGACGGTGAACGCCGACTCGGCGGCCGCCGCTCGCCCTGGCGGCCGAGGCGTACGGGTCGTCGTCGAAGGTTTGGCGAAGTCCTTCGGGCCGACCGTGGCGTTGGCAGGCGTGGATTTGGAGGTACAGCCGAGCACGGTGCTCGGACTGCTCGGGCGCAACGGCGCCGGTAAGTCCACGCTCGTACGAGTGTTGTCGACCCTGTTGGTGCCCGACGCGGGAAAGGCGTCGGTGGGGGGCGTCGACGTCGTCCACGAGGCTCAGCGCGTGCGCTCATTGATCGGCCTCGCGGGGCAGGCAGCCGCCGTGGACGGGACGTTGACCGGACGTGAGAACCTGGAGCTCGTGGCCCGCCTTTACGGCCTGGGACGGTCGCAGGCGCGATCACGGGCCGACGAGGTGCTCGAGCGTCTGGGGTTGGTCGACGCCGGCGGCCGACTCGTGTTCACGTATTCAGGCGGGATGCGCCGACGATTGGATCTCGGCGCGAGCCTCGTCGGGCGGCCGGGTCTACTGATCATGGATGAGCCGACGACGGGCCTCGACCCACGTTCACGCGTGGAACTGTGGCGGTTCGTCGACGACCTGGTGCGTGAGGGAACCACGGTCCTGCTGACAACTCAGTACCTGGAGGAGGCCGACCGTCTTGCAGACCGGATCGTGGTGCTCGAGCACGGACGGGTGGTTGCCGCCGGGACGCCGGCCGAGCTGAAGGAGCGGATCGGCGGCGATGTCCTTGAGGTGAGGGCCCGTGACGAGCTCGACGTCGAGCGCCTGCGCGGACTGCTGTCGGGGCTTGGTTCCGGCGAGCCGGTGGCGGACCCGCGCTGGCAGCGAGTGACGCTGCCGACCGCCGACCGGATGTCGACGCTGCTGACGGCGGCCCAGCGAATCGCCGAGTCCGGAATCGCCGTCGAGGACCTCGGTCTGCGGCGTCCGTCGCTTGATGACGTGTTCCTGACCCTGACCTTGGGCGAGGACGAGCAGCCGGCCGCGCCAAGCGCTTCGAGCCAGCGAGCACTGGCATGAGCAGCGTCCGATGGGAGGGTGGGACGAGGATCGAGGCCGCCGGAGACGAGCTGGACCAGAACGCTCCGATCACACCGCCGGGCGGCCCCTTTCGCTTCCTGCGCGACACCCTGCTGATCACACGGCGCCACCTTCTGCGGACCTGGCGGACGCCCCAGATCATGATCTTCTCGGCCATCATGCCGGTCATGTTCGTGCTGCTGTTCCGGTACGTGTTCGGCGGCGCGCTTCACGTTCCCGGCTACCGGCACTATGTCGATTACCTGATCCCGGGGATAGTCGTGCAGACCGTGCTGTTCGGCGGCTCCTCGACGGCCGTCGGGATGGCCGAGGATCTCTCCTCGGGGATCACCGACCGATTCCGCTCGCTGCCGACGCAGCGCGGGGCGATCTTGGCGGCGCGCACGCTCGGCGACATGCTGCGCCTCAGCTATACGGTCGCGCTCGTGATCGCCGTCGGCCTACTGGTCGGCTTTCGGTTTCACGCTGGGGCGCTCGATATCGCCGGCGGAATCGGAATCGCTCTCCTGTTCGGCTACGCGTGCTCCTGGCTGTTCGCCCTTGTCGCATTGCTCGTTCGGCATTCGGAGACCGCGCAGATGGCCGCGTTCATGGTGACCTTCCCGATCGTGTTCGCGTCATCGATCTTCGCGTCCCCGGCGACGATGCCATCGTGGCTGCGCGCGTTCGCCGACGCGCAACCAGTCACGAGGATCGTGAACGCGCTGCGAACGATGACCGAGGGGACGGGTGCGATCGGGCGCCCGGCGCTCTACGCGATCGTCTGGTCACTCGGGATTCTCGTCGTCGCCGCGACGCTGGCAACGCTGCGCTTCAGGCGCGCCTCCTGACATACGTCGACGGGAGCAGGCGCGAGCGCTAATGCTCGGCTTCAGGCCGTAGCGGTGAAACCGCCCTGTGCCCGATGACAACGCGATCGTCTTCCGGGAGCATCACTCACCAGTCGCGCTCACCTCTGCGGTGGTGACTCGCGAGTTCCCAGATTGGAGATAAATATGACAGTTGTTATTACTGGTGCCTCGGGACAGCTCGGGCGTTTGGTCGCCGCTCAGTTACTCGGCCGACTGCCAGCCGAGGAAGTGATCTTGACGACCCGGAACCCCAAGGATCTCGGGGAGTTCGCAGAGCGTGGCGTCGAGGTGCGCTACGGCGACTTTGACGCCGCCGAGTCGCTCGCCGAGGCATTCGGAGGAGCGGATCGGCTACTGCTCATCAGCACGATGGCGCTCGGACGCCGAGTCGAACAGCATCGTGCGGCACTCGAAGCGGCGCTACACGCGGGAATCGAGCGAGTGGTCTACACGTCGCTGACGAATCCCGTCGCGGGGCATCCAGCTGGGATCGTGATCGAAGAGCATCGTGAGACGGAGGAGGTCCTCCACGCGACTCCGATGGCCTGGACCGTATTGCGCAACGCTCCATACGCGGAGCTGCAGGTGCCGCTGGCGGCCGTTGCGGTCACGTACGGCCGGCTCGTCACCAATGCCGGCGATGGCCGGATCGCACCGATCTCACGCAGCGACTGCGCCGAGGCTGCGGTCGCCGCGTTGACGAGCGACGGCCACGAGGGACAGACCTACGAGATCACAGGACCGGAGGCTCTCACGCAAGCCGACATCGCGAGACTGGCGAGCGAGGTGTCCGGGCGTCCGGTCAGGGTTGTGCAGTCGGGCGATCGAAAGCTCTCCTGGGGTCTCAGCCGCCTGGGAACGCCAAAGCCGGTCGCTCGGGCGATCGTCGACCTCGGGATCGCCACACGCGATGGCTATTTTGACGTGGTCGACGACGCGTTTGAGCGGTTGACCGGGCGTCCCGCGCGCACTCTGCGGGAGGTCTTCATCTCGCATCGTGGGGAGCTGGCAGGCACGGACGGATCGGCGCTCGCATATGGCTAGTGCGGCCGGCGGCACCACCACCAGCATGCCGAACGGGCTGCGCGAGCTGTTCGAGCAGTTCGAGAACCAGCTGGCCCAGGGCTTCGAGCGCTTCGTCGCCGGCGAGGGGTTCTCCGAGCTGCTCGTCGGGATGACCGAAAACACGGTCGCCATCTGGAAGATGAACGCTGACAGCTGGGATCTGGTCTGGCGCGCTCTTCGGCTTCCCGCACGGCCCGACATCGATCGTCTGGCTCGTCAGCTGGCGCGAACCGAGGACAAGCTGGAGTTCCTCTTGCAGGCTGTCGAGCGGTTGCAAGACACCGAGGTCACCCCGTGAGCGACGGACGACTCAGCGGGTCGCTGGGGCAACGAGGGTCGGCGGCGCCAGCGCCAGACCGGTCGCGTAAGCGAGCACGACGAGCTGCGCCCGGTTACGAGCATCGAGCTTGATCATCGCGCGGCTGACGTGCGTCTTGGCGGTCGCCGGACTGATCACGAGCTGGGCGGCGATCTCGGCATTGCTGAGGCCCGTACCGACGAGCGCCACGACCTCGCGCTCGCGGTCGGTGAGCTCTTCGAGCTGATCACGACGAGCCCCGCGGAGCCGCGATTGCGGCGGCAGCTTCGCGAGCAGGTGGCGAAGCAATCCGGAGGGGAAGATCGCGTCCCCGTGCGCGAGCAGGTGCACCGCGCGGATCAGCTCGGCCGGTTGGGCGTCCTTGGACAGGACCCCGACCGCGCCGGCTCGCAGCGCCGCGAGAACGCGCTCGTCATCCTCATGCGGGGCGATCAACATCACGGCGACCTGCTCGAAAGCCGGGTGCGAAACGATCCCCGCTGCTGCCTCGAGATTGTCGAGCCCCGGCAACGCCAGGTCTAGCAGCGCCACATCCGGCGCGATCTCGGTCGCGAGCGCGATCGTCTGGTCGCTATCGCCAGCCGACGCCACAACCTCGATCCGCTCGTCGCGTTCCACAAGCGCGCGGTAGCTCGCCCGTATCAGCTCGTGCCCGGCGCCGATCAGCACCCGTATCGGGGTCTCTGCTGGTTGCTCTGACGGCCGCCTACCTCGACTGACGGAGATCCTGTGCGGCAGCTCCCCCTTGTCGCTCCGCTCCAGCAGGCGTAGTCGGCGGAGACCGGATGGGCGGTGCTCAATCGGTGGCTCAACGGTGTGGCTCATCGCATTCCTCGGCGCAGCGCCGCTCGGTTGTCTGGGGCAATGCGTCCCGTTATCGAGACGCGGTGCTCATGCCCCGAGGTTCTACGGGATCACCAGTGCGCTGACATCCCCGGCGATGACCATCTTGCTCGCGGGGGACTATGTAGGGCGAGCCGGTCGTCCCCGTCTCGGCGCCGTCCCGCGGAACGGCGTTCGGCTGACCCTTCCGGCAGTACAGCTAATGCGTCGGAGCTCCTAGCTTCTTCTGCTCACGGGCTCGACGCCCGAAATCGACGACCACGAAGGCAGACTCATGTCAACCGCCACCGCCCCTGCGCTGTTCGAGAACCTCGGCCACGCGCTGCAGACCGATTACTTCTTCCTGCGCGAGCAGCTCACCGACGAGGAGCTCGAGGTGTTTTGGCGGGTGCGGGAATTCGTGGACAGCGAGGTTCTCCCCGTGATCGGCGGCTATTGGGAGCGCGCCGAGGTACCGTGGCCGCTGATCCGCCGCCTGGGCGAACTCGGGATCGTGGGCGAGGACATCAACGGCAGCTACGGCTGTCCGGGGCTCAGCCCGATTGCTTGCGGGCTGGTGGCGATGGAGCTCAGCCGCGGCGACGGCAGCGTGGCAACGCTGGTAGGAGTCCAGTCGGGTCTGGCGATGAAGTCGATTGCGATGCTCGGCTCCGAGGAGCAGAAGCAGCGCTGGCTTCCCGAGATGGCGCGGTTCGAGAAGCTTGGCGCGTTCGCGCTGACCGAGCCCGCCCACGGATCGGACTCGGTCGCCCTGGAAACACGCGCGCGCCGCGATCGCGACACCTACGTGATCAACGGCTCGAAGCGGTGGATCGGCAACGGCAGCCTTGCCGACGTTGTCGTCGTCTGGGCACGAGCCGAGAACGGGGCGGTCCAAGGCTTCCTGGTGGAAAAAGGGACGCCCGGATACGACGCGCAGGTGATCGAGGGCAAGGGCTCGTTGCGAGCGATCTGGCAGGCCGAGATCACGCTGGACGAGGTGCGTATCCCGGAGGACAACATGCTGCCGTTGGCGATGAGCTTCAAGGATGCGGGGCGCGTCCTCGCGGCCACGCGCAGCGGGTGCGCCTGGGCCGCGCTGGGGCACGCGGTTGCGGCGTACGACATAGCTCTCACGTACACCAAGCGGCGCGAGCAGTTCGGCCGGCCGTTGTGCAGCTTTCAGATCGTGCAGGATCGCCTCGTCAAGATGCTGGCCGAAGTCACGGCGATGCAGCTCTACTGCCTACAGCTCGGACGCCTCGCACAGCGCGGCCAGCTGACGGACACGATCGCCGGACTCGCGAAACTGAACAACACTCGGAAGGCCCGCCAACTATGCGCCGAGGCGCGCGACCTCCTCGGCGGCAACGGCATCCTGCTCGAAAACCACGTGATCCGCCACATGGCGGATATCGAGTCGATCCACACCTTCGAGGGGACGGAGACGATGCAGACCCTCATCGTCGGCCGCGACATCACCGGCGTAAGCGCTTTTGTGTGACGAGCGAGGACCCCTTTACGGATTGCTTTGAGGTCCCGGTCGCGGGCGGACGCCTCCACGTCGCGCACGCCGGACCCGCTCCGGACACGGCTCGGTGCGTCGTGCTCGCCGCACACGGAGTGACGGCCTCGTTGATGACGTGGCGGACGGTCGCACGCGAGCTCGATGAACGCATTTGCCTGCTCGCCCCCGACTGCCGCGGGCGCGGCCGCAGTGCGGGCCTGCCTGGGCCGTACGGGATGGCCGCGCACGTCGCCGACCTGATCGCGGTGCTGGATTACGCGGCCACGCGCTCGGCCGTGCTCGTTGGGCACTCGATGGGCGCCTACGTCGTCGCGCGACTCGCTGCCGAGCACCGCGAGCGTGCCGTAGCCCTGGTGCTGCTCGACGCCGGGCTGCCCTTTCCCCGACCGGACGATCCGCGCGAGCTGGCCGATTCCGCGGTCGGGAGCGCCATCACGCGCCTGGCGATCACGTTTCCATCGGCGGATCAGTACGTCCGGGGCTGGCGCGCGCACCCGGCGTTCGCCCATGCCTGGGACGACGACGTCGAGCAGTACGCGCGCTACGACCTCGTCGAGGACGGGCACGTCGCGCGCTATGGCGCGTCGGCCACGGCCGTCCAGACCGATAGCACCGAGATGGTGCTCGACGACGTCAATCGCACGGCGCTCGAGCGCGTGCGTGTACCCGTGTGGTTGCTTCGCGCCGAGCGCGGGCTGTTCGACGACGATCCACTGATTACGGAGGACGCCCTTGCAGCGTTCGCGTCAGAGCATCCCTCCGTGCGCGTCGAGGAGGTTCCGGGGGTCAACCACTACACACTCGTGATGGGCCACAGTCCCGGCCCCAGACGGGTCGCCGCGGCGATCGAGGGTTGCTGCGCGGCTTGCCAGGGCCCACTCGGACCCGGGGCTCCGGTCGCGTGACCCTCAGCAGGAGCGGCGAACGACCGTCACTGTTCGGTTTCACGCTGGCGCCGGGAGGCGCCGACTGCGTAGTCGCGAAACGCCTCCTCGAACTGGGGCCACCAGTCTTCACCGATCGCGTCGGCCATTCGGCGACGGCGTAGCCGGCGGAGCGCCACGCGAGCGGCAACGGCGAGCGCGATCAACGCGGTCGCGGCGAGAGCAATAACCAAAAGCACGCTCACGACACACATTGTCACCAGCGAGGAGCGCGCTTTGACCTGCCCGGGGGTACAGCGGTTGCCGAGTCACGATCAGTCGTCCGATGCCATGTCCGCCAGCTTGATCACAAGCGACAGCACCAGCAGGTCGTCCGGGTCGTGCGGGTCCCTGCCAGAGACCTCCTTGATACGGCGGAGCCTGTAGACGACCGTGTTGGGATTTACGAACAGGACCTCGGCGCTTTTGGTGACGTTCATTCGCGCGTGCAGATAGGCGCGTAGCGTTGGGACCAGCGCGCTGTGGCGCGTCGCGTCGTAGTTGACAAGCGGCCGGAGCGTATCTTCGAGGATTCGCCGTGCCGGCACGCTCGCATGCAATAGGGCGTCTACGACCACCTCCTCGAGGCCTACCGCGCGCGCTTGGATTCGGCGCCTGGCGGCGATCTCAACGGCAACCTTCGCCTCGGCGTATGCCACCCCGACCGCCTTGATGCCCTCGTGCCAGCCGCTGATACCGATGTACACATCGGCGCCGAGCGCAGCCCCCAGCGCCTCACAGTCCCGCTTGACTGCGTCGAGATCGGTTGGGGATGAGGCCGGGTACAGGACGACGAGGTCGCCATTACGCATCCCGGTCAGCAGCGAGCCGCCCGACGGGCGCACGTTCCGGCGCGTCTCCTCCACTATGCGGTCAAGCGTGCTCCGGACAGCGGGCGGCTGATCACGCGCCTCCCCGACTTCGACCCCCTCCCCGCGCAGTACGACGACGATGTAATTCTGGGCGAGCCGCAGGTGCAGCCGTCTCGCCAGTCGCATCGTCCCGTTCCCGGCTCCTTTCGCAGTCAGCAATGCGTCGAGCAGGTCCCGCCGCATCAAGCCGCGATCGGCGATCTCATCGAGGTACCCGAACGTGACGGCGGTCGAGATGCGGTCCGCCAGACGCAAGACGTGTCGTCCGATCTCGAGCGCCACCTCCTGCTCTTCTGGAACGTCGGTGCGCGCGATGCTCAGCAGCACGTCCCAGCAGACCGTCTCCCACAGGCGACTCGCGTGGAGGAACGCCTCGAGTGGCACCCCCTGATGGAGTCGCCGGGCGGCTAGCTGTCGCAAGCGTTCGATGTACTCGTCGGGCACCGGCTCGCCGTTTTCGATACTCGCCACCAGCACCTCCACATGCGCGCGCGCGGCGCTGAATTCCTCGTCGAGGAGGTGGACGTCGTCCGGGACCCCGTAGTCGACGATCTCCCGAACCGACGATTCGACCACCCGACGCGCGATCTCCTCCTTCTCCTGCGCAAGCCGCGCCGCGATCGCGCGTAGCGCGTCCTCACGAGCCATCAGGCCACCGCCGAGGATTTGTAGACCCTACGAAAGGGTCGGCCCTCGCTTTGGAGCTTGGCGGACCTTTCGTAGACGCTACGAAAGCCGAGGACGAAGGTTCCCGATTCTGGGGATTGATCGGGTCCGACCCCGCACCTACTGTCGTTTACCCCAATCCCCGCTCGGGGGAGTTCCCGAGGGAGAAAGGCAGTGAAATGCTGTTGCACAACACCGCGCAGGCGCGGCGCCGGACGCTGCTCCGAAACAGCGTCGCACGTCGTCTGGGCGCATCTGCGGCGGCCATCTGCGTCGTCGCTTCGCTGTTCGCTGTATCCGCGGCCGCTGGCCAGGCGAGCACCCTGCCCGGGAAACTGACGTCCGGGGCGTACACAAACGCTGCCGGAACGCTCAGCTACGAGCTGTACGTCCCGTCGAGCTACAAGCCTGGGTCCCCGGTACCGCTGGTCGTGGCGCTGCATGGCTGCACCGAGACGGCTGACGTGTACCGCCAGCTCTCGGGCTGGGATGCACTCGCCGAGAGCAAGGGCTTCATCGTCGTATTCCCGCAGCAGAGCACAAGCCGCAACTACGAGGGCTGCTGGAACTGGTTCCTCCAGGCCGACATGCAGCGTGGCTCGGGCGAGCCGGCGATGATCGCCGGGCTCACCACGTCGATCCAACAGAGCTACTCGGTCGACAATCACCGCACCTACGTCGCCGGTTTCTCGGCCGGCGGGGCGATGGCGAACGTGATGGCCGCCACGTACCCCGATCTCTACGCGGCAGTGGGCGTCGGGTCCGGTTGCGAGTACAACGGGCTGCCGTGCGTCGGGTGGCAGGGACCCGATCCGACACAGACAGGCAAGCAGGCCTACGACGCGATGGGCGCCCACGCGCGCGTCATGCCGGCGATCATCTTCCAGGGCGACGCCGACAGCATCGTCGCACCGGCCAACGCTCCTTTGATCGTTCGCGAGTGGCAGATAACCGACAACTACGCCGATGACGGCACGCTGAACGGCTCTATTCCCACCAATCCGACGGGATTCAGCTACGGCGTATCCCCGGGCGGCCGCTTCTACACGACCACCAGCTACGGGGACGGACATGGGCACGAGCTCATCCAGTACTGGCTCGTGCACGGGATGAATCACGCCTGGTCTGGTGGCAGCGCGAGCGAGCCTTACTCGGACCCCTCGGGGCCGAACGAGACCGCTGCGATGTACACGTTCTTCGTGAGTCACCCGGCTCCCTAAGCCGCCGGCGCTTTCGATCCTGAGCTGCAAGGAGTCCACACGGGGGTCGCCGTCGAGGCGGCCCCCGGTGTCATGCCGCAACGAGCTGAGAGAGCCGCTCCAGATCGATCGCAGCTGCCTCCTCACGGTCGAGTGCCGCACGGTAGGCGTAGTACGCGCTCCGATTGCACGTGCCGGTGTCAAACCACGCGCGCAGGGCGATGTGGCATTCCATCTGCGCGCGGCACCACGCCATATACACATCATCGAGTAGTCGGAGAGCGATGCCGCCGACGTCGCGTCCCGCGGCCGTGTGAGTGTCTGTGTCTGTCATCTGGTCACTTTCGTTGCGAAGCGGCATCTCTTACGGTCGTTGGTACTCCCCGGTTTCCTCGCAATCAAGAAGTAACGGCTTTTCCCGAAATGATCGGAG
>DATKFF010000395.1:0-3735 GCA_035511595.1 Solirubrobacteraceae bacterium
CTGTCGGCGCCGGGGGATCCAGGTGCGGTCGAGCCAGTGCCTTGGCTGACTCTGAGCGCGCCAGGGTCTTGCCGTTCGAGCTGGCTCGCAACGGTCTTGCCGGGCGTGAGCAGCGCGTTGGCCTCCCAGTCGTAGAAGGCAAGGCGGCCCGCCATGCCGACCACCGAGAGCAGCCGGGCGCGGCCGATCCGGGTTCCGCCGTCCACCTGAACAAAGATCTGGTCCTCCGCGCTGGTCACGGCGATACCCGCCTTCGCTCCGGGCACGAGGGCGGCGATCCGCTGGCGCATCAGCGAGACAGCGCGAGCCACCGCAACCTGATTCACGACGGGAACTTGAGGGGTTGGCTCCGCTCGGAAGACAAGTTCAAAGCCGCCGCGACCCGTGGACCCGACAGGCTTCTTGGATTGGACACCGAGGAACACCGCAACCACCGCGACCACAACCAGTAGCCCCGCGACCGACGCGAGATGACCCGCACGTAGTCGAACGCCAAAGGACGGTGCTCGCCAGCGTCGGCGATGCGGAGGGGGTGAGCTGCGGAGTTCATCGTGAATGCTGCCGAGCAGACCGGAAGGCGGGTCGATTCCGGCGCTCTGGTCCCGCAGCGCCCCTCGAAGTCTTTGGATCAGCTGCTCATCAGTCAGCACCATGCACCTCTGTCATCTGGTCGTCCCGGGCTTGTGGGTCATCGGCGAGGACCTCGCGGAGCCTCGCCAGCGCCCGGCTCGTGTGCGTCTTGACGCTCCCCTGCGACGCGCCGATCGCAGCGGCGGTCTCCGAGACCGAGAGATCCGCGAAGAACCGCAGCACCACGACCTCTCGCTGCCGGGGCGGCAGTAGCTTGACCGCGCGCATGATCGCGTCACGGTCGGCCACGGCGCCGGCATGGTCCGCGACCGAGCTCACCCCGTCCTGAGTCTCGTCGAGCGGCCGTTCGGTCACGCGCCGCGACAGTCGCCGGCGGCGGTCGTGCAGCAGGTTGATGAGGACCCGGTGCGCGTAAGCGTTGGGAGCCTCACTAGCGCGCTCCCATCGTCCGGCCGTCCGCACGAGCGTGACCTGGAGCAGATCCTCGGCGTCGCCGCGATCGCCGGTGAGCAGGTAGGCGGTGCGAAGCAGCCTCGTGGAGCCGCGCGAGACGAACTCGTCGAACTGGTCTAGGTCCAAGCTCCTCCCGACGCGGTGCGCATTGGCCACATCGTGTTAAACGTCCGCCCCGTCGACGCGGTTGACACTACACCGGCGTGCGGCCAATCAGGCTGATGGCACAGATAGGCTGCGGGCAGATGGTCAGGGCACTCGTGTTCGATGTGTTCGGGACGCTGGTCGACTGGCGCTCGACGATCGCACAGGCGTTTCACGGAAGTGGGCTCGTGGACGATCCGGAGGAGCTGGCCGTGGCTTGGCGCGAGCGGCTCTGGCCGATCACCGCGGAAGTGAACGCTGGTGAGCGGCCGTGGGGCAACCTCGACGAGCTTCACCTCGCCACGCTGGACGGACTCCTTGCGGAGAGGCAGCTCGAACAACCGATCGAAGCGCGGCGTCAGATCGTCGCCGCCTGGCACGAGTTGGATCCCTGGCCCGACGTCAGGGATGGTCTCGAAGCGTTGCGGCGCACGCACGTCGTCGCTGCGCTGTCGAACGGGCACGTGGCATTGCTGATCGACCTTGCTCGGCACGGCGACCTTCGCTTCGACTGCCTGATCTCCGCAGAGATGGCGAAGCGCTACAAGCCCGCGCCGGAGGTCTACCTGACGGCCGTGCGCCTGCTCGGGATGCAGCCCGACGAGGTGATGCTGGTCGCCGCCCACCCGTTTGATCTCGCCGGCGCGCGTGGGGCAGGACTGCAGACCGCGTTCGTTGACCGCCCGCTTGAGTACGGACTGGGCTCGCGCGGTCGCGAGGATCCGGACGCGGACGAGTCAGTCGCGGACCTGCACGAGCTAGCCGGCCGACTAGCGGAGCGTGAGCCACAAGATCACGGCGCCGGTCGCGGCGCACAGGGCTAGCGCCCCGAACGTCAGCGAGTGGCGGAGACGCGTCGCCGCCGGGGTGAACAGGGGCTGGATCCAAGAGCCCGGGATCAGCCTCAGGAACGGAGACCGGGTCCGCGCGCGGCCGACGAGGAGGCTCGCAAGCCGCCGGTCGACCGCCTCCACGAGCGTGCTGAGCATGGTGGGAGGCTACTTTCGCCGCCTACGTCGCAACTCCTCACAGTTCGCGAGGGCGGTTGCTTTAGGGGCGCGCACACGGTTCCGTGAGCCAATCCGGAGTTGGTCGGTGCAGCGACCGGTGACTTGGATATATGTCGATTGAGGTGTGCGGAACCCGTTGCCCGCGTGCGGCGCTCTAACTGCTCGCCTACGCCGCCAGGGCTCCGGTCCCGGTGAATTTCGGGGTGCGGGCAACGCGCCTCACGCGGGCGCCGGTCCGCTGCGGCGATGAGACGGAGGCCAATTCCGCCAGGGGCGGCGGCACGGCGATGCTCCACCGGCGGCGGACGATCGCATCCGCGAGCACGTGGGGATCGACGGTGTACTCGCCGCTCGCGAGACGCTCCTGTAGCTCCTGCAGGTTGCTGATGCGGTGATCGTCCATTGGGGTTCACTGGGTCTATCGGAGTTGCGCGGCTTCCGCTCGATCGGGTCGTGACCCCAATCCGCGTCGGGGTCAAGCCGCCGGCGAGATCCTCTAGACGCTGCGCACTCGGCCCCGGCTCCCGCCGCGTCTGCGAGCTGAGAAGTAAGCCAGCGCTCCGTTTCGGGAGGTGCTCGCCTTCACCAGCCCGGCGTCGGCGAGCGATGCCTCAAGCTCGGCGAGGGTCTGCCCGGGGCCGAACACCCCGCCCGCCTGCATCAGGCGCACGAACGCGTCCTGGCGCAACCCGGTCCGCTTGATCACCGAGGTGCCGCGCAGCTCACCACCCGGGCGCAGCACGCGCGTCATCTCGACGATCGCTGCCGCCGGATCCGGGAAGCAGTGAAGCCCCGTGTAGGTCACGACCAGGTCGAAGCGGCGGTCCTCGAACGACAGCGCCTCGACGTCCGCCTCGACGAACTCGATCCAGTGAATGCCACGACGGTCGGCCTCGGCGCGGGCGCGCCGGAGCATCACCGGCGAAAGGTCGGCCGCCACGTAGTCGAGCTCCTGCTCGGGGCGGAGGCCCCGGAAGGCCACCCCGCCGCCGCACGGGATGTCGAGCACCTTGGTGCCGGCGGGCAGCTCCGAGAGCTTGGCGATGTCGCGGTAGAAGGCGCCGGTGTCGGTGCCCCAGATCAGCCGGCCGAGCACGCCCGCCACGTGCTCGTGCTCTACCGCCCAGTCGTAGGTGGTCGCCTCGATGAAGCTGGTGCGCCAGCGCTCGCGGATGTCGGGCACGGCCACAGGCTACGCACGGGCGGTGCCGAGGGCTGGCTCGGTGCTCGCTACCCGGAGCCGCCGTCGCTGGCGGCGGCGGCCTCGGGTGGGTTGTCGGCGAGCAGCTGTGCCTCCGCGCTGGCGGCGGCCTCGCGCAGCCACTGCGGCGGCTTGCGCGCGGGCAGCAGGATCGCGGGGCGGATCGCTTCGGCGCGGGTGCTGGCTTCGTATCGATCCACGTTGCCGGCGCGCCGGGCCATCCAGGGCCAGGTCCAGCCGCTATTGCGCCGCAGCCCCGAACCTCCTGCCGGACCACTTCTACCGGACCGCGGGGGTGTGCGCACGGTTGCGGACTCTCTAAACGGTTCCGGACTG
>DATKFF010000396.1:0-2377 GCA_035511595.1 Solirubrobacteraceae bacterium
CACAATACGGACTTCGCGCGGGCCTTCGTGCCGCTGCTCGGGCACCCGCGGACGCTGGGGGAGGCGTTCCACATCACGTCCGATGACGTGCTGACTTGGGACCAGATCGCCTACGCGCTCGGGACCGCGCTCGGCGTCAAGCCGCGGCTGGTGCACGTGCCATCCGACGTGATCGCGGCGCAAGACCCCGAGTGGGGCGCCGGGCTGCTCGGGGACAAGACGCACTCCATGGTGTTCGACAACTCCAAGGTGAAGTCCGTCGTGCCCGGGTGGAACGCGGTTGTGCCGTTCGAGCGCGGGGCACGGGAGATCGCGGCGTGGTACCTGGCGGACCCAGCCCGGCAGGTCGTCGATGAGAAGCTTGACGCGCTGATGGACAGGCTGGCCGCCGACTTCGGCGTTTCCTAGCGCGTCGGCTCGATGCGGAAGACCGGGTAGCCGGGTGCGATCTCGCGCAGCTTCGACTCGGGGGCCTTGGCGTCCACGCCGTCGAAGAACACGCCCACTTCCCACTTCCAGTGCTTCAGGTACGCGCGCAGGATCGCGGGCTTGTCCTCGTCGGCGATCTCCGTCGCGCTGAAGGGCTCGGCTTTCCTGCCGACGCGCAGTTCGCCGGTGCCGACGACGCGCAGGTTGCGTACCCACTGGGTGTTGCCGCGCGGTGCGACCAGGTACCGCGTGCCGTCGACGCGCAGCGGGTTGACCGGGGTGGTGCGCCATTCGCCTGACTTGCGGCCCTTGACGGCAAGGACGCGGGACCCGTAGACGCTGATGCCCATCCTGGTCAGGCGGCCCACGGCGTCGTTGAAGAAGTTGGTGGCGGACTTCGGCTTGATGTAGCGGGCTTCCGTGGCGTTCATTTTGCTGTCCTCCATGTTCTTGCGAGAGCACTGCTCTGCGTTAAGATCAGTGAACACGATCTGGTGCGGTGCTGTCAAGAGCACTGCTCTCGTTTTGGGTCGTTGATCTCATAAGGAGGGAGTGATCCGATGGACCCGCCAGTTACCGTCCGACGGGCCGCGACCGCGCGCGAGCGTGCCCGGGCCGAACTGACCAGGGAGATCAAGGAAGAGGCACGGCGGCAGCTCGCGGCGACCGGCGCCGAGGGGCTTTCGCTGCGCGCCGTGGCGCGCGAGCTCGGCATGGTGTCGTCCGCGCTTTACCGCTACTACCCAAGCCGCGACGACCTGCTGACCGCGCTGATCATCGACGCCTACAACGCGCTCGGCGCGGCGGCGGAACACGCGATCGCCGGCCCCGCTCCTGCCCGCGAGCGCTGGGCCGCCGCCTGCCACGCCATCCGCGGCTGGGCGCGGTCGAACCCGCACGAGTACGCGCTGATCTACGGTTCCCCGGTGCCCGGCTACCGCGCTCCCGAGGCGACGATCGGCCCCGCGTCGCGGGTGCCGCTCGCGTTCGCCGGCCTCGTCGGTGACGCGCTGGCCTCCGGTGAGCTCGCGGCGCCGCCAGAGGCGCTGCCCGTGACCGGTGCGCTCGCCGAGCAGGCGGCCGCGCTGTCCGCGGTGCTCTCGGTGACGGCGACGTCAGCGGGATCGCCAGGTGCGCTCGCGAGTGTTCCGCCGGACGCGCTCGTCCGTGCCGTGATCGCGTGGACGCAGCTGTACGGGATGATCAGCTTCGAGTTGTTCGGCCAGTTCGTCGGGTCTTTTGAGCCGGCCGAGGCGCTGTTCGCGTACACGGTCGCGCAGCTCACGGCCTTCGTGGGGCTCCGTTAGGCGAGCGCTTCACTCGGCGGAGCGCTCGCCGCTACTCTCGAAGCGTGAACAAACAGGAGCGGACGTACACGGTCTTGCGAGACCGGATCCATTCCGGCGCGTTCGCTCCGCGGGCCCGGCTGAACATCGACGGGCTCGCCAGGGAACTCGGCGTCAGCGCGATCCCGGTCCGTGAAGCGCTGCGCCGCCTCGAGGCGGAAGGCTGGGTCAAGTTCCAGCCCAACGTCGGCGCGATCGTCGCCCCGGTCGACACCACCGCCTGGGAGCAGCAGATGGTCGCGGTGGCCATCCTCGAGGGCGCCGCCACCGCCGACGCCGCGGCGCACCTGCGCACCTCGGACATGACCAAGGTCCGCAACCTCGCCGCCGAGATGGAGCAGGTGGCCGCCGAGGGCGACCTGAGCAAGTTCAGCCGCCTCAACCGGCGGCTGCACGCCACGATCTTCGCCCGCTGCGCCAACACGTACCTGCTTGAGCTGCTCGACCAGACCAACCAGCGCCTTGACCGCATCCGCGACACGATGTTCACCTACCTGCCGGAACGGTCCAAGGCGGCCATCGGTGAGCACGCTCACCTCATTGACCTGCTCGACGCGGGCGACCGGGAAGAGATCGAGCGCTACGCCCGCTGGCACAAGCTG
>DATKFF010000397.1:0-2004 GCA_035511595.1 Solirubrobacteraceae bacterium
TGCCCGAGCCCATCGCGCCGACAAGCGCGAGCGTCTCGCCGGCTTCAACGTCTAGGTTGACGTCGTGCAGCGCCGGATGATGCGAGCCGTCGAAGGTGAGCCCCACGTCCGTGAAGGAGACGTGGCCGTTGCCGTCAGGTAGCGCGGGCGCACCGTCGGGAACGGTCATCGCGGGCGCGCGATCGAGGATCTGGAAGATCCTGGCGCCGGACGCGGTCGCGCGCTGCGCGGCGCTCAGCATGTAGCCGAGCGTCCGCATCGGCGAGATCAGCAGTAATAGGTACGCGTAGAACGCGGTGAACGCGCCGATCGTCAGAGAGCCGTTGATCACCTGGCGCCCGCCGACGAGCAGGATCACCGCGAGTCCCAGGTTCGGGAGGAAGCTGAGCATCGGTGTGTAGCGGGCCTGGATCCGGACGGCGGTCAGCTGCTGGTCGAACACCCGCGTGACCGAGTGCCCGAAGCGCTCGAGCTGTCGCTTCTCCTGCGCGAACGCCTTGACGACCCGGACCCCTGAGATGTTCTCCTCGGCATCGGCGGTGAGCTCGGCGATTCGCTGCTGTGCCTCCTGAATCGCGGGGCGAGAGTGCTTCCCGTAGCGCCACGCGATCAGCACGACAAACGGCACCGGCGCCAGTGATAGCGCCGCCAGGTCGGGTCGCATCAAGAACATCGCGACGGCCGCGAGCAGAATCGTCACGAGCGACTGGGCGATGAAGATCAGCCCATATCCGAGGAAGAAGCGGACGGACTGCAGGTCCACGGTGGCGCGCGACATCAACTGGCCCGTCTGCTGACGATCGAAGAACGACAGCTCCAGTCGCTGGAATTGGGAGTAGAGGCGGTTTCGGATGTCGACCTCGACGCCAAGCGACACGCGGCCCGCGACCAGGCGCCGCGCGGCACTGAGGCCGAGCCGCACGATCGCGGCGGCGACGATCAGGATCACGAAGCCGGTCAGCGTGCTCCGGTGGTGCGAACTGATCGAGTTGATCGCCCGGCCGGTCAGATACGGGATCAGCACGGTGGCGCCGAGCGCCCCGGCCGCGAACGCAAACGACCACGCGACCCCGCCCCGGTACGGGCGAAGAAACCCCAGAAGTCGCCGAAACGTCAGCATACTTCATAAAGTATAGTTGGGCTCCGTTTAATCCGGCGCTGAGGTGGGAGGGGCGGCCCGCAGCTTGCGCGCCAACGCCGCCGGCCTCGGCCGCGGTGCCATAGGTGCGGCCACCGATAGCTCCCGATGGCCCAAATGACCCTTGACACGAGGTGGCCACGGGTGTAGCTTGCGCCCGAATCCGATTCGACATTGTCGAATCATGATCGAAAAGAGGGGGGAGCGACGCTCTCTCCCGATCGACAGGAGGGAGCAGTGGAGGAGAAGTACCACCTATCGCAGCGTGCTGTGGCGGAAGTCCTTGGCACAGCGCTGCTGGTCCTCGTGGGGCCCGGGTCTGTCGTGGCGACACTCGTGCTGGCCGGCAAGGCCATCCCCGCGATCACCGGCGCCGACCTGCTCGGCATCTCGTTCGCCTTCGGCTTCGTCATCGCGGCGATGGTGTACGCGATCGGGAAAGTCTCGGGCTGTCACATCAACCCGGCCGTCACCTTCGGGCTCGCGGCGACCAAGCGTGTCCCGTGGCGGGAAGTGCCCGTCTACTGGACCGCTCAGGTGCTCGGCGCTGTCCTCGGCGCGCTGGCGATCTGGGGCGTGTTCGCCCACACCGGAATCAAGCTCGGAATGGGGCAGACCTCGTTCAACCAACACACCACGGCGTGGGGCCAGGCGATCTTCGCCGAGGGCATCGGCACCGCCATCCTGATGTTCACGATTCTCGGGATCGTCGATTCACGCGGACCCACGGAGCTGGCGGGGATCGTGATCGGCGGCATCGTCATCGGGATCATCATGATTGTCGGCCCGATCACCGGCGCCTCGCTCAACCCGGCGCGCGCATTCGGTCCTGAGCTCGTCTCTGCGATCGGTGGCGGTCCGACTCA
>DATKFF010000398.1:0-15789 GCA_035511595.1 Solirubrobacteraceae bacterium
TCGGCGCGCGCGCGAGCCGGATCGAAGTGCCGCCACGCGATCGCGTGAAAGCACGAGTCCCAATACCACTGGTGCCGGTAGCGGGGGGTGGCCGGGCAGGTGAACGCGTACGCAAGGCCGTCGCCCGCCCGGTGCCCTTGACGCCAGTTTCCCCTGAGGACGCGCTCCGCGCCGGCGCACAGGCGGGCGGCGCGCGCCGGCGTTACGTCAGTCGATGAGCTCGTCGTAAGTCACCGCCTGCCGGCGGGCTGCTCGCTCGAGCAGCCACTCGAGCGTCGCGACGTGGAGCGGATGATCGAAGTCCACCGGGTGCACGTCGATCCGCATCACCTCGCCGGGGATCAGGCTGAGCGCCCGGACCGCGGTCGGCGAGAGCATCCGCTTGAGCGACGTCGAGCTACCCAGGCACAGCGCTCGCGCTCGGATCTCACCGTCCCACCTCGTGCGGATGCAGCGCAGGTCCGCGAACCAGTCGAAGCTGTCGGCCAGCAGCCGCCGCAGCTCGGGCGTGTACGCGTAGCCGGGCGCGACGAAGCCGTGCGGGTCGAGGTCGAGGTCGCCGAGCACCCGCCGGCCGCTGGCCACCCGCCGGGCGGCCTGGTCGCCCCCCAGACCCGGAAACTCCGCGGCCTCGCCCGCCTGCCACTGCGCCAGCAGCTTGCGCGGCCAGTGCGGATGCGACACCACGCGGTGCGAGAAGCCGTGCTGCGCGACGGCGTCCCCGTGCGCGACGCGGTCGCGCAGCCACAGCGCCAGCGGGGCGTGCATCCCGATCGGGCGCTGGTAGGCGGCGGGGATCACGAGCAGCGTGACGCGGTCGACCCCGTGCTCGGCGAGCCACCGGCGGATCTCCGCCACCCGCGCAAACGATCCCTGCTCGACGTCGTGGACCGCCACCGCCAGCGCCGAGCTGCGTTCCGCGGCGATCATCTCGCCGCCAACAGCCGCTTGAGGTCGGCGAGCTCCGCCTCGATCGCGGCGTCCCAGCCGTGCCGTGCGACGAGCGCCCGAGCCGCGCCCGGGTCCGGCTCCCGCGAGCGCGCGCGCTCGATCGCGCGAAGCAGATCGGTGGCGTCGCCGGCCCTGAACGTCTCGACGAATCCCGCGATCAGGCTCGCCGACGGGGTGCTCCGCGACGTGACGACCGGCACGCCGCAGGCCGCCGCCTCCAGCGCCACCAGCCCGAACGTCTCGTGCGGTCCCGGCAGCACCACGCAGCGGGCGTTTGCGTACGCGCGGGCGAGCGCGTCGCGGTCCTCGACGTATGGGGCGAAGCTAATCCGATCTCCAAGCCCCAGCTGGCGGGCGCGCTCACGGAGCGCGTCGCCCGCCGGGCCGGTCCCGAGCAGCACCAGCGGCCAGCGGGGTCGCGCCGCGGCGGCCGCCTCGAGCAGCTCACGCAGCCCCTTCTCTCGCGCAAGCCGGCCGACGTACAGGACGTGATCGCCGCGCGCGGCGCCGAGCTCGGGGCGAAAGGCGGGATCGAGCCCGAGCCGCAGCGGCAGCGTGCACGCACGGTCGCCATCCTCCGCGGGATCGACGACCGACATCACCGCGTCGACGTCGCGGTACGCGCGCCGGTACCAACGCTGCAGTGCCTTCGTATAGACGCCGTCGGGCCCCGGCAGCCCCGCGGCATGCAACGCGACCGAAGAGTGGTGGACGGCGATCACGGTCGCGCCGACCTCGTGCGCGACCCGTGTCGCGAGCCGCGGAGTCCAGTACGGATCGTGGAGCAGGACCGCGTCGGGACGCAGCTCCCGCAGCGTGGCGCACAGCCCGCTCGACCCGATCGGCACCCGGTAGCCGTTCGAGGAGACGACGCGAAGCGAACGGAGCTCCTGCGGAACCACCAGGTGGTGCTCGAACGCGCCGGTCCGCGCGGCGAACGCGGCCTTCGCCTCCAGATACGTCCGGATCCCCCCGCTGCGCTCGCCGTAGAACAGCGTCACGTCTGCGATCCGGGGGACGCAGGCGGGCCCGGCCGACAGCGCCGGTGGCCGCGCCGGCGCGATTGTGGCCGCGCTCAGCTTCGCCATCCTGGAGACATTCGCCCGCAATTAGCGGAAATGCGTATCCAGCTTGAAAAGCTGTTGTGAACAGTCAGTGAACCGGCGCCTTGCGTGACGCCGGATTCAAGACGCGAGCGGTCGCGGCCGCGCTCCGTGCGGTGCTGTCGAGGACCTTCACAGTGACCGTGTTGACGCCGGCGCGCAGGCCCCGCGGAGCGATGGTCACGGCGAATCGATCCCCTCCCGGATGCCGCACGCGGTGACCGTTGAGCCGGACGACGACGGACTCGAGCGGCTCGTTGTGGACGATCCTCACCTTGATCCGGAACGAGCGTCTGCCGGCCCGGCGCGGCACTCCGGTGAGCGAGACCAGCAGCTCGTCGCAGCGCCCGCTGGGCCGGCGCGGAACACCCGGCTCCTGCCGCGGCATTGCCTGCGTGGCCGGCACCGGATAGGGAGGCATGTTGGGGACGCCGGCGGTCTCGTAGCCCTGGCCCTGCGCGAACGTCGGACCGCATTCCCGGACGATCATCGGGTCCGAGGGCGAGACCGAGGGCAGCGTCGGAACATCCGGCCGGGGAGCGGCGACGAGGTTGAGCGCGCCGACGAGGTCGCCGGTCACCGAACGCCGCCACTCCGACAGGTTCGGGACCCCAACGCCGAAGCGCGTCTCCAGAAAGCGCAGCAACGAAGTGTGGTCAAACGTCTCCGAGCAGACGAACCCGCCACGGCTGAACGGCGACACGACCAGCGCCGGAACGCGGAACCCGAGTCCGATCGGCCCCGCGACTCCGCTGGCGGCGTCGGGCAGCGGGTTGACGGTCACCCACTCACCGGGGGTTCCTCGCGGCGCGACCGGGGGCAGGACGTGGTCGAAGAAGCCGCCGTTCTCGTCATAGACGATGAACAGCACCGTCCGCTCCCACACCTGTGGGTTTGAGACGAGCGTCGCGAGCACCTGGCTCTGCACCCACGCCCCCCACTCGGGCGGTGCCGACGGGTGCTCGTCGTAGTCCATCGGCGCCAGCACCCACGAGACCTCCGGCAGCGAGCCACCACCGACGTCGGCCTGGAAGTCGGCGGGCCAGGTCGGGACGAGGCCGTTCATCGCGATCGGCGTCGACGGGTCCTCGTACTGCTTGAAGAACGGCAGCACGTTGTTGTTGGAGTCGGCCTGGCTGTAGACCTTCCACGAGATGCCAGCGTCCTGCATCCGCTCCGGCATCGTCTCCCACGAAAACGAATACGGGTTCGTCGGATTCGTGACGACCGGGCCGCCGGCCTTGCCGTCCGGGTCGATCGTGGCCGACATCGAGTAGAGCCGGTTCGGGTAGGTCGGGCCGAACACCGAGCAGTGGTACTGGTCGCAGATCGTGAACGCGTCGGCGAGCGCGTGGTGGAACGGCAGGTCGGCGCGCTCGTAGTAGCCCATCACGGCCGGCCCATAGCCTGCGCCGTCGACCTGCTCGTGGGCGGTCACGAACCCGTCATTGCGCCCGTGGTTCCAGCTCAGGTGCTGGGTGCCCCAGCTGTGGTCGGGGTCGCTGGTGCACTCGCCGTCGCTGTTCTGCGTGTCGAACCGGTAGGGCAGCAACCGGCCCAGCGGCGCGCTCGTCTTATTCGCCGGATACGGCTGCGCGAACGCGCCGTAGCTGTGCGCGGGATGCCTGGCGAAGCCGTCGACGCCGCGGTAGGTCCCGAAGTAGTGATCGAACGAGCGGTTCTCCTGGATCAGGATCACGACGTGCTCGATGTCCGAGAGGCTCGCGCCGGCGGGACAGTCGATCGCCGCGGCCGCCTCGACCAGCCGCCGGCCCGAACCTCCGAGCGCCCACGTCGCCCCGGCCGCCGCACCGGCGCTGAGCAGTCGCCGCCGGGTGACCTGCGCCGCCGTCACCCGACGCCGACTTCCCGGAAGCTGATGTCGCGCTCCGGGGATGCCGACCACTCGCCGTGGCGCCAGCCGATCCGCGTCCCGTCCGCCAGCCGCGCCCCCGCGCTCCCGAGCCGAGGGCGCCCCCATAAGGTGGCGACCAGCGGCCGCTCGGCCTCCGGCACGTCTCCCAGTCCGCTCGCCACGTGCGCGGCAGGGTAGCTGACGACAATCGATCCGCTGCGCACCCACACGGGGATCAGGTGAAGCGGCGTCTCGACGACGACCTCGCTGCCGCCGCGGACCGTGTCGCCCGACCACGCCTCGATCCATTCCCCGCGCGGCAGCGGCACCTCACGCTCGCGGGCGCCATCGTGGAGCACGGGAGCGACCCACAGCGCCGGTCCGTATCCGTAGGCGTCGGGGATCTCCCAGCCGCGGTCGTCGGTCGGGTCGAGCAGGCACAGCGGGCGGACGATTGGCAGGCCGGTGCGGGCGGCCGTGGCGGCTGCGGCGCGCACGTACGGGACGAGCTGCTCGTGCAGCAGCACGTACGCCCGGTAGAGCCCGAGCACCCGCTCCGAGTAGTGCCACGGCTCCTGCGGCATCCGGCCGTGGGCCTGCATCAGCGGGGTGAAGCACCCGAACTGCAGCCACCGGACGAGCAGCTCCGGCGGGCAGCGTTCGACGAGCCTGTGCCCGAGGTAGCCGCCGACGTCGTGCGACCAGTTCGAGTAGCCGCTGCACGCCGCGCTGAGCGTCGCGGCCACCAGCGCGCGCAGCGACCAGAAGTCCGATGCCTGGTCTCCCGCCCACGTATGGCCGCTTGCGTGTTGCCCCGTCCACCCGCTGCGGCCAAAGAGGACGCCGCTACCGGGGTGGACCTCGTCGAGCGCGCGCTGCATCGAGAGACGGTGAAGACCGCCGAGGGCCCAGGCCGCCTGCGCGCCGGTGCGGCCATCGGCGAGCTCGACGTGATCCGGGATGTAGTAGCCCTCACCGTCGTCGGCCTTGATCCCCTCGACGCCGAGCTCGAGCACCTGCTTGGCCTGCGCGCGCCACCACGCCTCCGCTTCACGGCTGGTGAAGTCGACCGGCGAGCCCGTTCCCATCCACCACTCGGTCACGAACGGCTCGCCCCCGCCGATCGTGGCGTCGTGGTCGGTACCGGCCCTCCGTCGGTGGCCCGCGCCGTTCTGCGACTCCTGCGTGGGCTCACGCACGAAGTAGCCGGCCGCCGCGCCCGGCGCATAGTTGGGCGCCGGCTCACGGTGAAGTCGCTCCGATCCCGCCTGGGGTGGGATCTGGCCGTCACGCGAGTCGAGGTTCACCCACGGGGTGACCCACACCACCGTGCGGACGCCGTGACCGCGCATCCTCGCGATCATCCCGCGCGCGTCGGGGAATTGGTGTGGGTTGAACTTCCATGTGTTGTATTGGGTCTCCCACGGCGAGTCGATCACGACCGCGTCGAGCGCGATCCGGTGGTTGCGGAAGCCGTCGAAGTCGTCGAACACGTCGTCCTGGTGCTCGTAGACGTCGCGGCTCTTCCAGAACCCGTAGCCCCACTCGGGCAGGAGCGCGGGGAACCCGGTCAGCCGACACCACGCGCGCAGCCGCGCTGCCGGGCTGCGGTCGCATAGGAACAGCGCGCGCAGCGGACCGGCGGAGGCGCGGCTCGAGATCGAGACGCGCTGGCCGAGGTCGAACCGGGCGCCGTTGGCCTCGGTCTGGAGCCACGCCCCATAACCCCGGCTCGACAGCATCCACGGCGTCGGAGCGCAATCTCCCTGCGGGATGCCGCCTTCGGCGAGCAGGTCGGGCGGGCAGTCGGGTCCCGTGTAGCGGCGGTCCGCGCCGAGCTGGACGATTCGTCCCGCCTGGTCGAACTGGGTTCCATGGCGAGCGCCGAGCCCCACGAAGCGCTCCTCCGAGCGGCGATCCCACTCAAGCGCGAGGCGCAGCGGCTCGCCGTCGGCCTCGAGCTCGAACGCCACCCGGCGATGGTCGGGCAGCGCGACGCGCAGGCGCGCCTGGCGCCCGCCCTGCAGCGCGACCGCCAGCTCGAGGCCGTCCTCGATCGGCTCGACGACCCGCGCGCGCTGTGCCCGCTCGGCGGGGTCGAGCTCCTCGTGCGCCAGCACCCCCTCGGTGAACTTGATGAAACGGTCGTTGACCTGACCGTCCGCGACCCACAGATCACCGGCCCGCAGGAGCCGCCGTCCGTCACGCCTGAGCGTGAACGAAAACGGGCGAAGCGAGATCTCTAACCGCAGTCCGCCCCGTTCGAGAACCGCGTCCTCGGAGCCGGTCGAGATCGTCGGCGAACCCACGGACATGCGCGGAAGGTTCTCGAAACCGAGCGCCAAGGCCCTCCCTGTTCACGAAAAGAAAACACGACGTGTGCAGGTTCTTTACGGGAATCCGGCCTTTGCAGGGCAATTTTATGTCCATGACCGAGACCAGTCGTGCCGACATGCATGTGCACTCGACCGCGTCGGAGCTTTCGAAGCTGGGAATCCAGCGCTCGCTTCGTCTGCCCGAATGCGCGACACCCCCCGAAGAGGTGTACGAGCTGGCAAAGCGTCGCGGGATGGAATTCGTGACGATCACAGACCACGACACGATCGCAGGCGCCCTGACCCTCGACCATCTACCGGACACGTTCGTCTCCGAGGAGCTCACCGTTTGGTTCAAGGGTGAGCCACAGGCAGTGCACGTCCTCTGCTACGGCATCAACCCCGACGACCACGACTGGCTCCAAGCGCACAACGATGACGTCGAGGCGTGCGCCGAATACCTGCACTCCAACGACATCACGGCCGCGCTCGCGCACCCCTTCTATGCGGTTGAGGCCCCGCTGACCGCGGGACACCGCCGCCGGCTCGCCGAGCTGTTCCCGATCTGGGAGACGCGCAACGGCTCGCGGGCCAAAGAGCTGAACCTGCCGGCGTTCGTCTACATCGAGACCCACGGGGGCACCGCCATCGGGGGCTCAGACGATCACGCCGGAATCGATATCGGGCGCACCTTCACGGAGACGCCACGCGCGTCGACGCCCGAGCAGTTCCTCACGCACATCCGTGCCGGCCGCGTCGCCGCGCACGGCGCCCAGGGCAGCGCCGCAAAGTGGACGCACGCGGCGATCGCACTCGCGATCCGGTCGTTCGGCTCGAGTGACGGCGCCGCCCGCCCGAACCCCGTCGCGGTGCTGCAGATCGTCGAGCGGGTCATGCGCGAGGGCGACGTTCGTCACGGCAGCGCCAGCGGCGACCTCGGTCCCGAGGACGCGCGCGCACTGTTGCGCGCGTGGATCATGGGCATGGACCTCGGCATCGACGAGCGCAACCTGCTGGAACTGCTCCAGGAGGGCGAGATCAGCCATCCCGACCTGTTCCGCCGCGGCCGTCGGATCCACGAGCGCAAGCTCGCCGCCGCGGTCGACGAGATCGTCGCGATGGCCGACGGCCAGGCGGAGCTCGATCCGCAGCGGGCGGCGGTCGGCCTGTTCGACGCCTGTGTCCCCGCGATCCCGTACGCGGCCGCCTCGGCGTTCCTCGGGCGTGAGAAGTTCAAGCTGACGCGCTCCGACGGCGACCGCCCGCGGGTCGCGCTGGTCGGTGACGGCCTCGGCGGCATGCACGGAGTCACGCACACGATCCAGCAGATCCGTGAGCGCGGCGTCCCCGGGTTCGACGTCGAGGTGATCGGGACCGATGCCGACGTGGACCGGCGGCTGAGCGCCGTCGCGGAGGTCGACATCCCCTTCTACAAGGGCCTGAAGATCGGCGTCCCCAGCCTCACCGCGATCGTCGACGTGCTCGCTGAAGGGCGCTACGACCTGATCCACCTCACCAGCCCCGGCCCGGCCGGGATCGCGGCCTGGCTGCTGGCGCGAGTCCTGGATATCCCGGTGGTCGGCAGCTACCACACCGAGCTGGCCGCGTACGCGGGAGTGCGGACCGGCCAGGTGCAGCTCGAGGTGATGATGAAGATGGCGCTGTCCACCTTCTACGGCTCCTGCGACGTGGTCCTCTCACCGAGCCCGGCGACTGACGAGGGCCTCGTCGAGATCGGCATCGTCGACGAACGGATCGGACGTTGGGACCGCGGTGTCGACCTCAAGCGGTTCGACCCGGCGCTTCGGACGCCTGGGTTGCTGCCCGGCGAGGTCTCGGTCCTCTACGCCGGCCGGCTGACCAAGGAGAAGGGCGTCGAGCTGCTCGCCGACGCGTTTCTGGCGGCGCGTGAGCGTGACCCGCGGCTGCACCTGGTGCTAGCGGGCGGCGGTCCCGAGGAGGGGGCGCTCGGTGCTCGCCTCGGTGAGCACGCCACGTTCCTAGGTTGGCTCGGTGGCCAGGAGCTCCCCCGGGCTTACGCCAGCGCGGACATCTTCATGTTCGCCAGCCAGACCGACACCTACGGTCAGGTGATCGTCGAGGCCCAGGCGAGCGGGCTGCCGGTGGTCGCGGTCGCGGAGGGCGGCCCGGTGTCACTGATCGAGCACGGCGAGACCGGGCTGCTGGCGACGGGCGACGCCGAGTCGCTGGCCGCGGAGCTCCTGCGGGTCGCAAGCGACGACCTGCTCTACGAGCGGCTCCGGCGGGCGGCACTCGCCGCGGTCCGCGGGCGGACCTGGGAGGCGGCACTCGAGCAGCTGGCCGCCGGCTACCGCGCCGCGCTCGGGGAGACGACCACGCCGGGCATCGGCCGCAAGGTCGCGTAGCGCAGCTGTAGCTTCTCGGGGCGTGACGATCAAGCGCGCCCAGGGCGCTGCGCTCGCGCGCGCGGCGCTCGCCGGGAACCCGTCCGACGGGTACGGCGGTGCCGTGCTCGCGGTGACGCTTCCGACCTGGGCCGCGAGGGCCGAGGCGTGCCACGCGAGCGAGCTCGAGGTCGAGCCCGCGAACGCGCTGGTCGAGGCAACCGTGCGGCGGTTTTCACGGGAGCTCGAGCCGGCGGGCCTCGCCACGGCCGTCAGCTGGAGCACCTCGATTCCACAGCGGGTCGGCCTTGGCAGCTCGAGCGCGCTCGTGATCGCGGTGCTGAGGGCGCTGTGCGGGCTTCACCGCGTCGAGCTGGCGCCTGCCGCGCTGGCGGAGCTCGCGCTGGCCGTCGAGACCGAGGACGTCGGCATCGTCGCCGGGCTCCAGGACCGGGTCGCGCAGGCGTACGAGGGCCTGACGTTCATGGAGTTCGGCGGCGCGGCGCGGAACGGGCGTGCACCTGACTACGAGCAGCTCGACCCCGCGCTGCTCCCGCCATTGCTGATCGCCTGGAGGGCCGAGGCGGCAGGTCACTCGGGCGATGTCCACACCATCCTGCGGGAGCGCCACGACCACGGAGAGCCGGCCGTCCGCGAGGCGATGGGCGCGCTGGCCGAGTCCGCCCGGGGGGCGCGTGATGCGTTGGTCGAGCGCGACCTTGCGCGTTTCGCGCAGTGTGTCGACCGGACCTACGACCTACGCGCGCGGCTGATGGCACTCGACGAGCTGTGCGTGGAGATGATCCGTGTCGCGCGGAGCTGCGGGGCGGGCGCCAACTACACGGGCTCGGGCGGGGCGATCGTCTCGGTGTGCCGGGACGACGCCCATGTCGATCAGGTGGCTGGCGCCCTCGGGAGGCTGGGGTGCGGTGTCGCGGTGCTGCGCTCGGTCGTGGCGCCCGGCCCTAGCGGCGTGAGCGGTCAGAAGCCGTAGGCGTAGGCCGCGGGGCCGTACCCGCCGTAGCCGCCGTACCCGCCGTAGCCGCCGTAGCCTCCGCCACCGTACGCGCCGGGGCCGTAGCCGCCGTAGCCGTATCCGCCACCATCGCCGTAGCCGCCATAGCCTCCGGTCGAGACGCTGGCCGGGGTATTGGCCGATTGCCAGCTGACCGAGAACGAGGAGCCGTCGCTGGACAGCGTTGTCGGCTGGGCGGCCGCGGTTGACGAGCCGCTCAGCTGGACTGCCTGGTCGCTCCAGCTCGAGTCAGAGATCGAGCCGGTGTGACCCCCGGCGGTCGCCGTCGCGTTCGAGAAGCCGACCGTCCCGAAGTCGGCCAGCGGGAGCGGCTGGAGGCTGCCGTCGCCACTCGCGGTCGACGGGGCCTCCGCGATCCACTCGGCGCTGGAGGTGTCGGGGTTGCTCATCTGAAACGTGTTGTTGTAGGAGGTGCCGGTCGTCTGGTCCGAGAGCGAGATCGTCACGTTGGTCCCGTTCACGGAGACGCTCGCGGAGATGTGGTCGCCCGGGTGGATCGGCATGCTCAACTTGACCGGCGCAGCCGGTAGCAGCTCGTACCACGCGTAGTAGACCGTCTGGCCCCCGACCACGTTCGCCTGCGTGCCGACCTGCTCGAGGGACTGCGACTGAGACTGTCCGGCGCCACCGAGCCCGACCCAGAACGCCGAGTAACCATCCCCTGCGCTCGTGTTGGCCGACGGCTGCACCCAGCTTCCGGAAATGCGTGAGAACTGCGAGCTGCCGGTCGCGTTGGCCACGTACCCGGCCCAGTTGGCGCTGGCCGCCTCGGGCGTCGGGGCTGCGGGCGTCGCGGCAACGGCCGCAGGGACAGCAAACCAGGCGCCGATTGCGAGCAGGGCACCTGTGGCGATGAGAGAGCGAGGTCGAGTGAACATGCAACTGAGCTTCGGACCGCGGAGTAAGAGACGCGTGGGCGCACGCGAAGAAGTCCGCAGGAGCTAGCGAAGAACCGGATATGAGAGCGATCGGGCGCGCACCCGAGCGGCCGCTGGTAGGACCCGGGAGGTCGCCGCCGAACCCCCTGCCATGAGCACCGGGCGGCTCGAGTCGTTCTCGGATGGCGTGTTCGCGGTTGCGGCGACGCTGCTGGTGCTGAACATCACCTTCCCGAGCAACAGCGCGAACCTGGGCCACGCGCTCCTCAAGCAGTGGCCGATCTACGCCGCGTACGTGACGTCGTTCATCACGATCGGGATCATCTGGATGAACCACCACGCGATGCTGAGCAGGCTCGCCCGGGCAGACCATTCGATCGTGATGCTGAACGTGCTGCTGCTGCTCACGATCGGCGTGATCCCGTTCGGCACGTCGCTGATGGCCAGCTACCTGCGGTCAGGACGCGGGGACCACCTCGCGGCCGGGATCTACGGGGGGATCTTCCTGGTGATGTCGATCGCGTTCTCGCTCGTCAACCGCCAGATCCTGATCAAGCGCCCACAGCTCATGAAAGAGGAGCTGAGCCTCGAGCACCGACGAAAGCTCCTCTTGAGGGGGATAGCGGGACTCGGCCCCTACGTCCTGGCGGTCGCGCTGGCCCCGCTCTCGCCTTACGCGACGCTCGTGATCGCCGCCGCGCTGGCGGCGTTCTACGCACTCCCGGTCGCGACCGACCTCGAGCCCGGCGGCTAGCCCGACCACCAGGCGCCGAGCACCCGGCGCCAGTTGCCCCACGCGATCGCGTCGAGCTCTCGATCGCTGAAGCCGGCCCGCTCGAGCGCATCGAGCACGCGGGGCATTCCGGCGACGTCACCGACCGCCGCCGGGATCGTCGCCCCGTCGAAGTCCGAGCCGAGCGCGACGTGCTCGACGCCGATCCGCTCGGCGACGTAGCGCGCGTGCTCGGCGATCAGCTCGATCGGCGTATCGGGGTCGTCGGCGAAGTCGGCGCGCAGGAACGGGCAGGCGAACACGATCCCCACCAAGCCGTCGGAGCCGCCGATCGCATCGAGCTGGGCGTCGGTGAGGTTGCGGGAGGTCGGACTCAGCGCGTGGACCGCCGAGTGGGTCGCCACGATCGGCCCGAGCTCGAGCTGCGCGAGGTCCCAGAAGCCCGCCTCGTTGAGATGGCTGACATCGACGAGGATCCCGAGCTCGGCGCAGCGGCTGACGAGCGCCCGTCCGGCCCGCGTGAGACCAGGGCCGATGTCGGGCGAGGAGGGCGAGATGAACGGGACGCCGTACGCGAACGCGTTCGCCCGGCTCCAGACCGGGCCGAGCGAGCGCAGCCCGGCGGCATACCAGTGCTCGAGCGCCTCGAGCGGCGTGTCGATCGCCTCCGCGCCCTCGAGATGCAGGACCGCGGCCGGCGGGCCGTCGCCATCGCGGGCCGCGTCGATGTCGCCGAGGCGTCGGGCCACGCGCACGTGGCGGGCGCGCCCGAGCGCGGTCAGGCGCCCGGCGACGGCGGTCGCGTCGGCCGCGGCGACAACGTGGTCAAGCGGCGGGGCGTACTCGACCTCGAACACGCCGTCCTCACGCGGCACCGCCCGGAAAGTGTCGTCTCCGCTGCTCGTGAAGACCGAGAAGATCCCGCCGCGGACGCCTCCCGCCCGCATCCGCGGAAGATCGAGGTGGCCCTCTCTCCGCCCCTCGGCGATGCCCGCATGGCCCTCGGCCGTGAGCGCGTCGTTGTGGCCATCGAAGACGGGGCGCACGTACCGAACCTATAGGACGTGCGGCGCTAAGCCACGGGCAGCCGGGCCACGAACCGCCCGCCCGGCCCGTCACCCTCGCTGCGGACGTCCCCCCCGGCCGCCCGCGCAAGCCTTCTGGCGAGCGGTAGCCCCAGCCCCGCTCCGTCGGACCGCCGGTGTCCGTCGTCACCGCGGCCCGCCTCGAAGATCCGCTCGCGATCGGCCTCGGGCACCCCCCGACCATCGTCGACGACGATGAACACGACGGCCTGAGTACGGCGCTCGACCGAGACCGCGACCGATGTGCGCCCGTAGCGGCACGCGTTCTCGATCAGGGGCGCGAGCACTCGCTCGGCGACGGCTGCGTCGACTCCCACGGTGATCGGCGCCGGCGGATCGGCCACGGTGATCGCGACGCCGCGGTCGCATGCGAGCGCCTCGTATCCGCGGGCGGCTGCGTGGGCGGCCGCGGCCGCGTCGCCGGCGCCGCGGGGTCCCTGCGCCTCGACTCGCGCGGCCGTCACGAGCGTATCGATCGTGCGTCGCATCAGCTGGGCGCTCTCGAGCAGCCGCTCGTACCCCTGGCGGTACTCGTCGCTCGAGTGCTCGTGACGGAGCGCCAGCTGGGCCTCGGCGATCACGCTCGCCAGCGGCGAGCGCAGCTCGTGGGAGAGCTCCGCCGAGAAGCGCTGCTCGTGACGGAGGCTGGCTGCTACGCGGTCCAGCAGCCGGTCGAGCGTCGCGGCCAGGTGCGTGAGCTCGTCCCGCGGCGGCCCCAGCCCGAAGCGTGCTCCGGTGTCGGTTTCGCTCCACTCGTCGGCCTGCCCCGTCATCTGCGCGACCGGCCTGAGCGCACCCGTGATCAGCCAGCCGGCAGCGACCGCGACCACGAGCAGCACCGCCATGCCGAGCACGACGGACGCGATCAGCGCCGTCTGCGCGGTGTTCTCGTAGGGCCGCAGCGAGACCGCCGCGACGACGGTGCCGAGCCGGCGGCCGCCCGCGATCACTGGCACCGCGTACAGCCGGGTGTGAGACGCACTCACATCCTGCGTACGTCGCGGTCCGCCACCGAGCAGCTCGACGGCGTGAGCGGTGACCGAATCGCTCCGAGGCTGCTCGAGCAGCCGGCCGCCCGCGAAGACCCACGTCTGCGCGTCGAGCGCGCCGGCGTCGGGAACCTCGGGCGCAGCCAGATGCCCCCGCTGGACCTGGAGCGAGGCGAGCTCTCCGCCGGTCCGAGCCGACAACGCGTTGTCCGCCTCATGGCTCAGCCTGTCGCGCAGCACGAAGTTGAACGCCGTGATCAGCACGGCGAGCGCGACCGCAACGGCGACGACGACCGACAGCTGCAGCCGACGGCGCAGACCCAGGCGCCCGCGCATCACTGCAGGCGGTAGCCGGTGCCGTGGACGGTCACGATCGCCGGCGGGTCGGGAAGCGAGCCCAGCTTGCGGCGCAGGCGGGCGATGTAGACGTCGAGCGTGTTGTCATGGACGATCGCGCCGTGCGGCCACGCTGATCGGATCAGCTCGATCCGCGAGCGCGCCTTTCCGTGTCGCGCAGCCAGCGCGCCGAGCAGGCGGAATTCGGTCGGGGTCAAAGTGACGCTCGTTCCGTCGTAGGAGGCGGTGCGCTCGGTCGGGTCGAGCCGGAGCCCCGGCACCTCCACCGTCGCCTCGCTCGCTCCTCGGCGCCGCACCAGTGCCTGCAGGCGCGCGACGACCTCTTCGATGTCGAACGGCTTGGTGACGTAGTCGTCGCCGCCGGCATTGAACCCGGCCAAGCGGTCGGTGAGCGCGTCGCGAGCCGTGAGGAACAGCACCGGGGTATCGATCCCCTGTGCCCGCAGCGCCTGACACACGTCGCGGCCGTCGGCGTCAGGCAGGCCGATGTCGATCACGAGCGCGTCGGGGAGCGCCTCGGCGACGCGCTCCAGCAGCTGGTGGCCGGTGCCCACAGCGCGCGCGTCGAACCCCTCTGCGCAGAGACTGCGTATGAGCACGTCCCGAAGCCGGGGCTCGTCCTCGAGGATCAACAGGCTTGGCGCGGTCATGCAGCCAGTATCGCGAGTTCGGGCGGCCAACCGGCCAGCTTTCAGGACGTTTTCAGGTCAGATCCCGAGGATGCCGCCCATGCAACGTGCAATCGGCATCCTCGCCGCCTCGGCGGCGCTCGCATCGCTCACGGCCGCCTGCGGGTCATCCAGCAGCTCGAGCTCCAGCCACGCCGGCACGCCTGCCGCGACCGCCGCTCCGGCGACCACTTCAGGCGGCTCGGCGCCGACGGTGGGCGCGCTTTCCGCCGAGGCGACGTCCGCGGCGACGGGCGACATCCCGGACAACCAGGCGTTCCTGACCTACACCAACCCCGTCGCGCACTACAGCATGTCCTATCCGGAGGGTTGGGCCCTGAAGAGCACGAGCGGCGATGTCTCGTTCTCGGACAAGAACAACGTGGTCCATGTCGTGGTCGCCAGCGGGTCCGTGCCGACCCCGGCGAGCCTGGCGGCAGAGCTGGCCGGCCTGAAGCGCTCCAATCCGGCGCTGACGTTCACGCCGCCGGCTCCGATCCAGCTGAAGTCGGGCCCCGCCGTGAGGACCATCTACAGGCTGCAGAGCGCGCCGAATCCGGTGACCGGCAAGAGCGTGCTGTTGATCGTCGATCGCTACCAATTCGCCCACGCCGGCGACCGGGTGACGGTCGACCTCGGCACGCCGAAAGGCGTCGACAACGTCGACGCGTACCGGAAGATGATCAACAGCTTCACCTGGCACTGAGTCCGTTGACCAGCGCGTGGGATGACGTCCAGAGCCTGTACATCGAGCCCGAGCTCCCGGACCGGCAGATCGATTGGCCGGCGCTCCAGTTCCACGACGTCTTCAAGATCTTCCGTTCCGGTCCGGTCGAGACGGTGGCGCTCCGCGGGCTCGAGCTTCGCGTCGAGCGCGGCGAGCTGATCGCCGTCCTCGGCCCGTCCGGGTGCGGCAAGAGCACGATGCTGGCGCTGGCCGCGGCGCTCGACGAACCCTCCGCCGGCGAGGTCCGCGCGAGGGAACGGTCGCTGGGGTTGCTCAATGAGGCCGAGCTCGCGCAGTACCGCGCGCGTGAGGTCGCACTTGTCCTGCAGCGAGACAATCTCTGGCCCGGCCTGTCGGCGCGCGAGAACGTCACCGTGTCGCTCCAGCTCGCCGGCCACCCCGATCCCGGCCCGGAGGCCGAGGCGGCGCTCACGGCGTTCGGGCTCGGTCAGCGCGGCAGGCAGCGCGCCGGGTCGCTGTCGGGCGGCGAGCAGCAGCGGGTCGCGATCGCAGCCGCGGCCGCCCGGCGAGCCCCGCTGGTGCTGGCCGACGAGCCGACCGGCGAGCTCGATGCGGCCAACGAGCAGCTCGTGCTCGAAGCTCTCGGGCAGCTGCGCACCGAGTTCGGAAGCACCGTGGTCGTGGTGACGCACTCGGCCCAGGTGGCCCGCGCCGCCGACCGCGTCGTGGAGCTGCGCGACGGGAGAGCCGTGCGATGAGCACCGC
>DATKFF010000399.1:0-4187 GCA_035511595.1 Solirubrobacteraceae bacterium
TAGCCGATCGCGACCCCGAGATGCTCCTTCAGCGGCGGCCCGGGGCGGAAGCGAAGGTTGTTGTAGGGCCGGAAGAAGTGCGGTTCGCCGAGGTGGCGCAGCCGTTCGACGAGCTCACGCGCGGGTGCGACGAGCACCCGGTCATAGCGCACGCGATTGGCCTTGAACCAGTCGCTGTCGTTGTTGTCCTCGAGCTCGCGGAGGAAGTCGAGTGCTTCGGGGGGCCACACCTCAGGTGGCGACGCCGGAGGCCTCCGGCTCGTCGTAGCGCGCAACCGTGAAGCCGACCAGCGTCGGCACGTGGACGGCAAAGATCACGAGTGAGAGGGTCAGCACGATCAGCGGGCCGCCGCTCAGATGGTTCTGCAGGAACACGTACAGGATCATTCCCGAGATCACTGCATAGCCGAGCAGCGACCACTTTGCGACCTGGAAGAACCGGTCCCAGGGGAAACCCGGGACCCGCGCCAGCGACACGAGGTTGATCACCAGCAGCGCTGCCGAAGCGACTAGCAATGCGACCGCCGGCGCGAGTGGCACGTGCTGCGGCAGGTGGGCTGACAGGTAGATGCCGCCGGCGACGATCAGGGCCATCGAGGCCATCCCCAGCTGGGTGACCGGCGGGAGCTTGCGCTCGCTCATCCGCTCGCCAGCTTGGTCATGATCACGAGCGTCGCGATCTGCATCGCACCCAGGATCCCCGCGGCGTACACGAACCGCTTCATCAGGCGTTCGATCACCTCGGGCCTCGGCCTGGGCTTCTTCAGCTCGATCAGCACGGCGATGTTGGCCGGCTCAAGCAAGCCGAGCGCGACCACCGACATCACGCCGACGATGATGAAGCTCGCCACGACCCAGCCGTGGAGGGGGTATGAGGTCAAATTCGTCCCCAGGTGCGTGGATAGCTGCCATCCCGCGGCGAGCGTCACTGTGACGACGGTCGGCATGATCACCAGCATCTTCGGCATCAGCTTCGTGGTGAACTCGATCCGGGAGGGGATCGTCATCGCTCCCAGGATCGGGCCGATCACGAAGCCGAGAACGAGATCGAGGATCGTCCACGCCGCGCCGCCGGCGACGTGGAAGAACTCGAGCGGCCATAGCTTGTCCACGGCGACGGCGGCGATCACGAGCGCGATCGTGATCCCCGCGAGAACGAGCCCCACCCGCGGGACGATGTCGAACTGCGGGATCGCGATCGGAGGGTGCGCCGGAGCCGGTTCGATCTCTTCTTCGACTGCCGCCCCCGGCAGAGCTACGTCTGCCATATACGAGTCAGCTTAACCCCGATCAGGGACGAAATCCATATATCGGCGCCGCGCTCGGTTGCATCCGGGCACGTGTTGGCGCAGACTTCCGGCTCGTGACGACGCCCGCTGGCTGGTATCCGCAGGGAGACAACCTGCGCTACTGGGACGGAGCGGCGTGGACCGAGCACATCGCGCCGGGGCGGTCCACATCGCCAACCGCGCTGGAGATCGTGGGCTACGTGTTTGCGGTCCTCGTGCCGATCATCGGGGCGATCATCGCGTGCGCTGCGGCGCTCGGCGATCGGCGGTCCGGCTCGAAGCATCCCGCCCGGATTGTGTGGCTGGCTGTGGCCGTGTTCGTGTTCGAGGTTGTGATCGGAGTTCTAGCGGCGCAATCATTCAGCTAGTCGCTGGCGCCGGAGTCCGCAATCCCGGCTACGAGAGCGTAAATCCTGCGATCCAGCGGAGGGGGCGGGATTCGAACCCGCGGTCCGGGGTCACCGGACTCCAGTTTTCAAGACTGGCGCATTCGACCGCTCTGCCACCCCTCCGAGGGACCCTGATCCTAGCCTGGTGGGCGGAAGCCGGCAGGGGCTCAAGCTCTAGACTGCGCGGGACCTCGGAGAGGTGGCCGAGTGGCTGAAGGCACTCGCCTGCTAAGCGAGTATGGGGTTAAAACTCCATCGAGGGTTCGAATCCCTCCCTCTCCGCTTTCGCGCGATCCCCAAACGGGGGACGGGCGCGCGCTCGTCCCTAACGACGTGACTTCAGCGGCGTGCCGAAGACGTAGTCCCAGAACGGTGCGCTGACGCCGTAGCCGCGCTCGTGGTTCTGGAAGTGATGGCGCATGTGCAGCTCACGCAGGCGCTTGCCGAGCGCCGTCTTCGGCGTGTGATGGTGCACGTGGTAGTGCAGCATGTCGTAGAACAGGTAGCCACTGAGGAAGCCGGCCGAGAAGGGGAAGAACGCCGGGCTGCCGAGCACCGCGTAGAACCCAAGCACGAACAGCGCCGACAGCGGGACGCTGACGCCCGGGGGCATCACCAGCCGCAGCGGATCGTTCGGATGGTCGTGATGGACGCCGTGGATGATCCAATGCAGGCGCGCGCCGATCCCGTCCTCAGGCTCGAAGTGAAAAACGATCCGGTGCAGCCAGTACTCGGTCAGGGTCCAGAACACGTAGCCGCCGATCAGCCACAGGGGACCGGCCCAGCCGACACCTCGGACGAAGCCCTCGACGATCAGGAAGGCGATCGTCGGGCCGAAGATCAGCGGCGGGACGCTCGGGTGGACCCGGGACAGCCGCTCGAAGAAGTTGGACTCGAACATCCGCGGCGACGCGCGCAGCACTTCGCTGCGGCTCAGTCCACGGAGTTCGTCGGCCTCACGTGTAGCCATCGCTTAACGATACCTCCGTGGGAGCCGCCATAACCGCGCCCGGGCCGGGTCGCGGGCTGGCGAAACTGCCTATTCGCCGTCTTCGTCGAGCGGCACCGCGAACACGATGTGGCTCACGGCCAGCGCCAGGAACTTGTGCTGCTCCGCCTCGCCCCCCGGCTTCAGGGGCGTGAGCTCGACATCCGTCAGGGGCAGGAACGAGCGGTCCGGGGCGTTCAGGTAGTCGCTCAGCCGGCTGCGGTAGCCGTCGGGCGGCAGGCGCACGAACCCGGTGATCCGGTAGCGCTCGGTCTCGGCGATGATCCGCTTCAGCCGCTGATCCACGGGCGGCGACGATAGCGGCGGGGGATGGGCGATGCAATCCTTGCAAACGAATGGTCGAAAGGCAGCTTCCGGCGGCGCGATGGTGGGCGCTGCGTCGCGCGCAGAACCGCAAGCCCGCCACCTACCGCTGCCCGCTCTGCGGCGGCTACCTGCCGGCCCTCTCCGAGCACGTCCTGATCTCGCCCGAGGGCGACGCGAGCCGGCGCCGGCACGCCCACGGCGAGTGCGTGATGCGCGCCCGGCGCGCGGGGCGCCTGCCGACCCGTGAGGAGTGGCTCGCGACGCAGCCCCGTCGCCCGAGCCGCCTGCGCCGCGCCCTCGAGCGCCTGAGGCACGCCAGCGAGTAGGGTTTCGCCGCGATGGCGCGAGACCTGAGACTCGGACTCAACATGGGCTATTGGGGCGGCGGGCCGCCGCCCGGAGCCGCCGAGTCGATCAAGGAAGCCGAGCGGCTCGGGTTCGACTCGGTCTGGACGGCCGAGGCGTATGGCTCGGACGCGCTGCTGCCGCTGGCCTGGTGGGGCTCCGGGACCGACCGGATCAAGCTCGGCACGGCGATCGTCCAGATCTCCGCGCGATCGCCGGCCGCCACCGCGATGGCGGCGATGACGCTCGACCATCTTTCGGGAGGGCGGATGATCCTCGGCCTCGGCGTCTCCGGGCCGCAGGTCGTGGAGGGCTGGTACGGACAGCCGTTCGCCAAGCCGCTCGCGCGGATGCGGGAATACATCGGGATCCTCCGCGACATCTGGGCTCGCCAGGGGCCGGTCACCAACGACGGCCCTCACTACCCGCTCCCGATTCCCGACGGCACCGGCCTTGGCAAGCCGCTCAAGTCGAGCATCCACCCGCTGCGGGAGGACATCCCGATCTACCTCGCGGCCGAGGGCCCGAAGAACATCGCGATGGCCGCCGAGCTGTGCGACGGCTGGCTGGCGATCTTCTATTCGCCCCGTCACGAGGATCTCTACACCGGCGCGCTCCAGGAAGGGTTCGCCCGTGAGGGCGCGCGAAGGACGGCCGAGGACTTCGAGGTCGCCGCGACCGTGCCGCTGATCGTGACCGACGACGTCGAGGCCGCGACAGATGCGCTGCGGCCGATGTACGCCCTGTACTTCGGCGGGATGGGCGCCAAGAGCGCGAACTTCCACGCCAACGTCCCAATCCGGATGGGCTACGAGGCCGAGGTGGCAAAGATCCAGGAGCTGTACCTCG
>DATKFF010000400.1:0-3472 GCA_035511595.1 Solirubrobacteraceae bacterium
TCCGCGCCGGCTCGCGAGGCCGCCACGGTCGCCGCCTCGCTCGGTCGCCGGTTTTCGTTCGCCGAGTTGGCCAACCTGCTCGACCGATCCGAATTGCATGGACTTCGGTCGTTGTCCGAGCAGCGGTACTGGTTGCTCCAGGAGCTGGAGGCGATGCTGGAGCGCGCCGCTCTCGACGGGCCGCTGGTGATCTCGCTCGACGACCTGCAGTGGGCCGACAGCGGGACCGCGGCGGCGCTGCGGGCCCTGCCCGTCCGACTCGCCGACCTGCCGGTGGCCTGGATCCTCGCCTTCCGCCCGGGCCAGGGCTCGTCGCAGGTCCTCAGCGCAATCGAGCACCTGGACCGCAGCGGCGCCGACCGGATCAGCCTCGGGCCGCTCGATGAAGCCGCCGTGGCCCAGCTGGCCGAGGACGTCATGGACGCCGAGCCCGACGAGGCGCTGCTCGACCTGGTCAAGGACGCGCGTGGCAGTCCGTTCGTGCTCATGGAGCTGCTCTCCGGTCTGCGGGACGAGGACCTCATCCGCGTAGTCGGCGGCCGGGCCGAGCTGGTCGAAGCGCGTCTTCCGCGCCGCGTCGCTATGACGATGCGCGAGCGCCTGCGCAGCGTCTCCGCGCCGGCTCGCGAGGCCGCCACGGTCGCCGCCTCGCTCGGTCGCCGGTTTTCGTTCGCCGAGTTGGCCAACCTGCTCGACCGACCTCCGGCGGGGGTGCTCGGCCCGGTGGAGGAGCTCATGGACTCCGGGGTGCTTGTCGAGAGCGGCGACCGCCTCGCCTTTCGGCACGACGTCACGCGCGAGGCGGTCCGTGAGAGCGTCCCGCTTTCGGCCCGGCGGGCGCTCGACCGCCAGGCCGCTGACGTGCTGCTGGGGGCCGGCGCTGCGCCCGTCGAGGTTGCCGCGCAGATCGCCGCGAGCGCGGAGCCGGGTGACGAGCAGGCGATCTCGATCCTGTTGCGCGCCGGCGACGCGCTCGCGACCACCGACCCCGGCGCCGGCGCCGATCTCAGCCGCCGCGCGCTGGAGCTCGCGCCGCGCGACCACCACCTCCGCGGCTCGCTCCTCGCCCAGAGCGCCGTCCTGCTCCACTCCGCGGGGCGTGTCGACGAGGCGCGCGCGTTCGCCGACACGCAGCTGCGCGACGCGCTGCCGACAGAGCAGGCGGCCGAGGTGCTCCTCAGCATCGCGGGCATGTTTCGCGTTCCGCCCGACGCTCGGGTCGCCGCCGGCCGACAGGCGGTTGCGCTTTCGGGGCTGCCCCCGAAGCTGCGGGCTCAGCACCTTGCCGCACTGTTCCACAACCTGCTTGTCGGCGGCCGCGCCGAGGAGGCAAAAGCGATCCAGGCGGAGACCGCCGAGGCCGTGCAGGCGAACGGCGATGCCAACTCCGTATTTGCGTTCGCCCTCGCCGAGAGCCTTACTGCCTATCTGGACGGGCGCTACGACGATGCGGTCGAGATGACCGAGCAGGCGGCGCGCGCCGGGATCGGCACGACCGACTGGGCCCGCGAACACCTCGCGCAGGAGTGGCGCTGCGAGACGCGCACCGTGGTCGACCAGGTGGACGAATCACTCCGCCTAGCCTACGACGGCGTCGCCGCCGCACACCGCGACCGCAACGCGTGGGCCATCCGCATCTTCGAGATCTGGCGGGGACGGCAGCTGCACCAGCTGGGTCGGCTGGCCGACGCCGGCGCGATCCTCGAAGGGCAGTTCGGTCCGGAGGCCGGCGATCGCTTCATCGGCGCGCTCGACGCCGCCGGAATCGTGGCCCTGGGGCGAGTCGCGCTGCATCAAGGCGACGGGCGCCTGCAGCAACGAGCGGCTCAGCTCGCGCGGGCCCTGCTCGAGGACACCACCCCGAACTACCGCCGCGAGGCGGTATGGCTCCTCGCCCTGCTGGCCATGGCCGGCGGCGATCCCGGGGCCGCGCACGCTTCGCTATGTGCCCTCGGTGAGCAGAAGCGCACCTCGATCCTGCCGCTCTTCCCGATCGACGTGACCGACGAGATACCCCTTGCCCGAATCGCGCTCGCCGCCGGCGACGACGAGCTGGCCGAGGTTGCGGCGGCCCAGGCGGACCGGCGCGCACAGCTCAACCCAGGGGTCGCGACGATCGTCGCGACCGCGGCCCACGTCCGCGGACTGCTCACGTCGAACATCGAGGAGCTCGAACGCGCCGTCGAACTCTTCGCGACCGGGCCGCGACCGATCGTGCGCGGCTACGCACTCGAGGATCTCGGCGTCGCACGTGCCCGCGCCGGCGCGGCCGACGCCGCGATCGAGGCGTTCGACGACGCGCTGGCGCTGTTTGCGGAGGCGGGCGCCGCTTGGGACGCGGGCCGTGTGCGTGGCCGCCTGCGCGACCACGGCGTCCGCCGACGCCTTGTCCCGCGCGAGCGCGCCGAGACCGGCTGGGAGGCGATGACCGACTCCGAGCTCGCCGTCGCACGCCTTGTCGCCCAGGGCCTCACCAACCGCGAGGTTTCCGAGCAGCTGTTCGTGTCCCCGCACACCGTCTCCAGCCACCTGCGCAGCATCTTCGCCAAGCTCGAGATCAACTCGCGCCTCGCTCTCGCCCGGATCGCGGCGGACCACGACCACGACGCCTAGACACATCAGATCGCAGATTCGTGCGATGTCGTTTGAGCGCTCGCGCATCACACTGGCCGGCATTGCGGACGACTCGCCTCCACTCGCGGGCGCGAGCGCGGACCAAGCCGCTGTGCGGCCGAAAGGGAACGGAGAGTCACATGAACGCAGAGCAGATGTCGCCGATCACCACCTATTTCCGAGTCTGCGACGGAATACGTGTGCGATTCGCCGACACCAAGTCAGAATCGGATACCACGTTGCTGCTGCTCGCGCCGTGGCCCGAGAGCGTGTGGGCCTTCCGTCGCATCTGGCGTCAAGTGGCAGGGCTCGGCCGTGTGGTCGCCGTCGACCTGCCCGGATTCGGACATTCCGACCAGTCGCGTCCAGAACTGATTGCCCCGGACACCGCAGGGGCCTTTCTGGAGCGTTTGATCGACGAATGGCGGTTGGGTGCTCCGCACATCGTCGGTCCTGACGTCGGGACAGCCGCGGCGCTTTTCCTGGCGGCAAAGGCTCCGGAGCGCGTTACCAGCCTGACCATCGGCGGCGGCGCGGTCCGCTTTCCAATCGACGCAGGTGGGGCCCTCAAAGACGTCATCGAGGCGCCCAGTCTGGAGGTCGTCCGCGCATTGGACGCGAGAACAAACATTGGCAACGCAGTTGAGGCGGTTGCCGGCAGCGACAGCGAGCCCGAAATCCACGAGGACTATGTGAGCGCTTACGACCTCGGACGATTCGCAGAATCAGCCAGGTTCGTTCGGCACTACCCGGAGCAGAATCCTGTGTTGCGCGAGCTGTTGCCGACAGTCAGCACCCCTACCCAAGTCATCGCGGGGCGCGACGACGATTTGGTGCCGTGGTCGAACAACGAGTACCT
>DATKFF010000401.1:0-7691 GCA_035511595.1 Solirubrobacteraceae bacterium
TCGCTGCGTACTGGTCCTGCAGCCCACCCTTCAGCCCGAGGTCGATCCGCTCGACCTCCCATGCCAGATGGGCGAGCTCGTAGTCGCCGATCGTGAGCTTGTGGTAGTCCGCGAGCACTCCGATCAGGCTGACGATCAGCGCCGACGAGGCGCCGAGCCCGGATCCCGGGGGCGCGGCCGTGTGGAGGAACAGATCGATCCCCCGGGGCTCCTCCAGCTGCGCTACCCGCCGGATCGCCGCCTTGACCAAATCAAGCTTCCCGTCGTATTCGACGTGCTCGTCGCTTCCGTACTCAAGCGCGGTCCCGAGGTCGAGCGACTCGACCCTGATCCGCCCGTCCGTCCGGGGCTGCAGCGTCGCGTGCGCATACCGGTTGATCGTCGCGCTGAGCACGAGCCCCCCCTCGCGCTCTGGAAACGGTGCGACATCGGTGCCGCCGCCGGCGAAGCTGACACGGAGCGGCGCCTTGGCGCGGAACAGCGGCTCAACCGAGGGGGATCGCTGCGCCCGTGCGCGAGTGAGGCTGGATGAGGATGCCGAGCTCATCGACCGCGCGCCATCGTATCGGGCTAACGACCCGGCACAGCGGTGCGCCAACGGCTGAGCAGGGCTAGCATCTGTCGCGCGTGCGCAGACGGCTCAGCAGTTTCAGCGTGACCCCCACCCAGTACCGCCGCGCGGCGTACTTCGCGCTCGCGTCGCTAACGGTGATCGTCCTGACCGGGGCTGCGGTCCGCCTCACCGACTCCGGGCTGGGCTGCTCCAACTGGCCCAAGTGCGGCGGCAAGGTGCTGCCGCCACTTTCGACCCACGCGCTGATCGAGTTCGGCAACCGGGCGGTGTCCGGCGTGGTCGGGGTGATCACGATCGCCGTGTTCGTGCTCGCGTTCTACCGCCGTCCGTTCCGCCGGGACCTGGCCTGGATCGCGGCGGCGCTCCCGCTCGGTGTCCTCGCGCAGGCCGTGCTCGGTGGGATCACGGTCGAGCAGCACCTGGCGCCCGGCTTCGTGATGGCGCACTTCAGCCTTTCGATGCTGATCCTGATCGGAGCGGTCGCCCTTGCATGGCGAAGCAGCCACGAGCCGAGCGCCCGGCGCCGCTACGAGGATCGCGTCGGTGTCTGGTCCGTTCGCCTGCTGCTACCGCTCGGCGCGCTCACGATCTTCGCGGGCACCGCGGCGACCGCGGCCGGTCCCCACTCCGGAGGGTTCACCGGGCAGGTCGTCCACCGACTGACGTTCAAGGGAGCAGGCACGCTGACCTGGGTGATCCACCAGCACGCCACGATCGCGGCGCTGTTCGGGGTAGCCGTCGTGGGGGTGTGGGTCCTTCATCGCCGCCGCGGCACCGAACGGACGCTCGAACCTCTGATGGTCCTGGGAATCCTGCTGGCGGCCCAGGGACTCGTCGGAAGCGTCCAGTACGAGCTCCATCTCCCGTCCGACATGGTGTGGGTGCACGTCGGACTGGCAACCTTCACTTGGCTGGCGCTGCTGTGGGCGGTGGCGGCCGCCGGGCGGCTGGTTCCGCGGACGGCGGAGGTGCCCGTCGGCGAGCCCGCAAGCAGCGCACGCGAGCTTGAGGTAGTCGGTCCGGCCGCTTAATCGACGGCGCTACGATCATCCTGCAAATGACCGCCAACGAAGTAGCACCAGCCGCCCCGCCGCGGACCGCGCACAAGGGCGATCCGTCGCTCAACATCCTGGTGGTCGACGACGAGTCCGATCTGCGCGAAATGCTGACGCGGTCGTTCTCGCGTGAGGGACACAGAGTCCTGGCGGTCCCCGACGGCCGCTCGGCCATCGACCGCGCGAGCACAGATCACGTCGACATCATCCTGCTCGACGTCGCGCTCGGCCCTGGGCCTGACGGATACGAGGTCTGCCGGACGCTCCGAGCGCGGCGCAACGTCGTGCCGATCATCATGCTGACGGCGCTTGACTCGGAGGCCGACGCCGTGCTCGGGCTCGAGGCCGGCGCCGACGACTACGTCACCAAGCCATTCGGGCTCGCGGAGCTGCGCAGCCGGATCCGCGCGGTGCTCAGGCGCGCCGGAACCCGCGCGCTCGGCGACGAGCTGCTGGTGGTCGGGCCGGTCACGCTCGATCGCGCTCAGCGTGAGGTGAAGATCGACGGCGAGCCGGTGCGGCTGACGTTCTCCGAGTTCGAGCTGCTCGACGCGCTGATGACAGATCCCGGCCGGCTGCTCAACCGCCAGGAGCTGCTGCGCGCGATCTGGGGCGACAGTGCCTACCGGGATCCACGGGCGATCGACGTGCACATCCGTCACCTGCGTGAGAAGCTGGAGCCCGAGCCGGACAAGCCGCGCTACATCCTGACCGTGCGCGGCGCCGGATATCGCCTCCGAGGACCGTAGCCGTGCCGGCGCGACCGCGGCTCGGCGCCCTCGGTCTGCGCGGACGGATCGTCGGCGCGGTGTTGGTGACCGCCGTCGCGGCGCTTGCCGTCGCGGCCGTCGTGCTGCTGGGGCCACTTGAGAGCTCACTGCGCAGCGCCGAGCAAAAGACGCTGAGCACCGAGGTGCCACGGAGCTCGTCCGACGCGTTCGCGCAGTTGAACCTGGGCGCGGTGAGCTACGGACTGGTCCCGCAACCCGAAGGAACGCCGAAGTCGCGTGGCAAGGACGTTCACATCGGCAGCGCAAACAAAAGCACCGCCGCCTCAAGCCGCGCGGCTCTGAACGCCGCGACGTCCGCCGCCAGGGGGCAGGCCGCGCTCCGCGCGTCGGGCCTCGTCGCGACCGCCCGGCTGTCGCAGGCCGAGAAGAAGTTGGGTGAGAAGGTCGGTGCCGCCGAGGTGGCGGTCCTCGGGTATGCCGAGCCGTCAGGGCGGCACCTGCAGATGCTCGTCGATGCCCGGAGGCAAGCCGTCGTTTGGCCGGATGAAGATCTGACACGCGCCGACTTGTTCGACGACGCCGGCAGGGCGCTCCGGGCGAAAACCCCGAGGTACACGCTCGGCTCGATCGGGGGCGTCGAGTACGCCCGGGCGGCGATCCCGTTCACGACGCCGAGTGTCACGCTCAGCAAGGGGGTCTTCGTCCCGAGACAACGATGGGTGTTGATCGTGCGCAAGCGGCTCGACGAGGTCAGCTCCGCGGTGTCCGCCGTCCGCACGGCGTTCTTCGTCGCTGCCTTGGTCGCGCTCGCCCTCACCCTGCTCATCGGGATCCCGCTCTCGGCGCGGGTGGTGAGGCGGCTCCGGCGGCTGCGCCAGGCGGCGCTTCAGCTCGCCGAGGGAGCTCCGAGCGTGGCGGTTCCGGTCGACCGGGCCCGCGACGAGGTCGGCGACCTGGCGCGGACGTTCGCGCTGATGCAGCTTCGCCTCCAACAGCAGGAGGAGGCGCGCAGAGCGTTCGTCGCGACCGCCTCGCATGAGCTGCGGACGCCGCTCGCCACGCTGGACGGAATGCTCGAGCTGCTCGACGAGGATCTCCAGAGCGGCACACCCGACCTCGAGGACGCCCAGTCGCTGCTTGTGCGGGCACGCGTTCAGTCACGGCGTCTCGGGCGCCTCGCCGCCGACCTGCTCGATCTCAGCCGGATCGACGCGCAGGTCGAGCTGCGCTCGGAGCCGGTCGAGCTCAGCGAGCTCAGCCGCGCGGTGCTGGCCGAGTTCGAGCTCGGCAGCTCCGAGCGGGACATCGGCACGGTGCTCGACGACCCCGGCGGGTCGGTCTGGGCCCTTGGAGATCCCGGCAGCGTCGCCCGGATCTTGCGAATTCTGCTGGACAACGCCGTCCGGCTCAGCCCGCAGGGCAGCGAGGTGATCGTCGAACTGCGCAACGGCTCCAAGGCCTCGCTGACCGTCCGTGACCAAGGCCCGGGCGTGCCGCCCGAGGAGCGGGAGCTGATCTTCGAGCGCTTCATGCGTGGGCGTGAGACCGCGGGGACCGCGGGCTTCGGGCTGGGGCTCGCGATCGGCCGTGAGCTGGCCGCACGCATGGGCGGTGAGCTCGTCCTGGAGGATGACGGCTGTCCCGGCGCGACCTTCACGCTGAGGCTCCCGGTCGCACACGCGCCCGACGAAGAGCCCGTCGCGGTCGGCTAACGCCGACTGCCGACGACCGGTCGTCTGACAGGATCACTGTCACATGGATCAGCGCCTGATGAAAGCGATGCTGGACGTCGACGAGCGCCACTGGTGGTACCGGGGCCGCCGCGTGATCGTTCGCAGCGAGCTGGATCGCCTGCCGATTCCGGCCGGCGCCCGCGTGCTCGACGCGGGCTGCGGCTCGGGCCGGACGCTCGAGGACCTCGTCGACTACGGGACGGTCTCCGGGGTCGAACTCGACCCGGACGCGGCCGCGTTTGCCGCCTCTCGGGGATGCGGCGAGGTCGAGGTCGGCCGACTCGAGGAGCTGCCGTGGGACTCCGCGACGTTCGACCTGATCACATGCCTCGACGTGATCGAGCACACCCCCGACGACCGCAGGACGCTCGCGGAGCTCAGGCGCGTCGCCAAGCCCGGTGGGTGGCTGCTTCTCACCGTGCCCGCTTATCAGGCGCTCTGGTCGCTGCACGACGCGGCCAATCACCATTACCGCCGGTACTCGCGCCGGATGCTGCGCACGGCGGCGATCGAAGCCGGCTGGCATGTGCACCGGATGACGGGCTTCAACAGCGTCCTCTTGCCGCCGGCGGCAGTGATCCGGCTTGCGCAACGCGGCAGGCAGCCGGACGATGGCTACACCCCGGAGCTGAAGCTCGGCCCGGCGTGGCTCAACGACCTCCTGGAGCGACCGCTACGCGCCGAGGCGAGATGGCTGGCAAGGGGTAAGACGCTCCCTGCCGGGCTCTCTCTGATGGCGGTGCTGGAGAATCCTGGGACCGGGGATTGACCGCGCTCGCGGCGATCATCGGGATCTCGAACAGCCTCGGCTACCTGCTGCCCGCGATCATCGGGCTCGAGTCGATGGGCGTTCCCTCGCCCGGGGAGACCGCCCTCGTCGCAGCGGCCGTCCTCGCCAGCCAGGGCAAGCTCGAGATCTGGCTGGTGATCGTGATCGGCGTGGCCTCGGCGATCGTGGGGGACAACATCGGCTATCTGCTCGGGCGTCGCTTCGGGCGGGAGATCCTCGTCGCTCGGGGGCCGCTGAAAAAGCACCGCCAGCGCGCGATCGAGGCAGGCGAGCGATTCTTCGACAAGCACGGGCCGAAGGCCGTGTTCTTCGCCCGCTGGATCGCGCTCGTGCGGTTCGTCGCTGCCTGGCTCGCGGGGATCAACCGGATGCCCTGGGGCCAGTTCTTCTTCTGGAACGCGCTCGGCGGCCTCACCTGGGGGGTCACCTACGGTCTCGTCGGCTATTACGGCGGCAAGGCCGCCGCGAGGGTGCTCGCCAAGGCGGGGATCGTCGGAGCCGTGCTGCTCGTCCTGCTCGTCGTCGGGTTCCTCATCAGGAGCCGCGTGCGCGAGCGACGCGCGGCGGAGCGGGAGGCGCGTGAAGCCTCCCGGTCTCGCGACTCAGCGACCCACTAAGAGGCCGGGTCCAGCTGAAGCGCGCAGGAGTTGATGCAGAACCGCTGGCCGGTCGGCGCGGGGCCGTCGTCGAACACGTGGCCGAGGTGTCCGCCGCAGCGGCGGCAGAGTACTTCGGTTCGGCGCATGCCAAGGCTCCGGTCCGATCGCAGCTCGACGTTTTGCGCCACGGCGGGCTCGTAGAAGCTCGGCCAGCCGGTACCCGAATCGAACTTCGTGTCGGAGCTGAACAGCTCGGCGCCGCAGCCGGCGCATCGGTAGGTCCCGTCGTCCTTGACGTGCACGTACTCGCCGGTGAATGGCCGCTCGGTTGCGTGCCGGCGGAGGATCTCGTACTGCTCGGGGGTCAGCCGCTCGCGCCACTGCTCGTCGCTGAGCTGGACGTCGCGCTGATCGTCTGTGCGTGGTTCGGTTGTCATGTCATCTACGGTAGCGGCCGCGGTTCATCAGGTACGGTGGGCCCGTGGACTTCGGCGTCGCGATCTTCCCCACCGAGGCCGTGCAGGACCCCGCCGAGCTGGCCCGGATGGCCGAGCAGCGTGGCTTCGAATCGCTGCTGTTCCCCGAGCACACCCACATCCCCGCGAACCGCGAGTCGCCGTATCCCGGCGGTGGCGAGCTCCCGCCCGAATACAGCCGCACGTACGACCCGTTCGTGGCGTTGGGCAGCGCGGCGGCCGCCACCGAGCGGATCCGGATCGGGACAGGGATCTGCCTGGTGATCGAGCGCGACCCGATCGTCACCGCGAAGGAGGCCGCGTCGGTCGACCGGCTGTCGGGCGGCCGGTTCCTGTTCGGGGTCGGCGCCGGCTGGAACAAGGAGGAGATGCGCGATCACGGCACCGATCCAGCGCGCCGCTTCGGGATCATGCGTGAGCGGGTCGAGGCGATCAAGGCGATCTGGACCGAGGACGAGGCCAGCTACCACGGGCGCTACGTCAACTTCGATCGGATCTGGTGCTGGCCGAAGCCCGTGCAGCAACCCCATCCGCCGGTGCTCGTCGGCGGCAATGGGCCGCAGGTGATCGACCGGGTGATCGCGTTCGGCGACGAGTGGATGCCCAACCGGGTCCCGGACGAGCAGCTTGTCGCCCGGATCGAGGAGCTCCAGCGCCGCGCCGCCGAGGTCGGGCGCGCCGAGATCCCGGTGACGGTCGTCGGGATGATGCGTGACGCGGCGCGGATCGAGCACCTGGAGCGCGCCGGGGTCACGCGTGCGGTCTTCTGGCTGCCGCCCGCCGGCCGCGACGAGGTGGAGCGGGCGTTCGAGAGGGACGCGGCCGCGGTCGGGGAGTACGAGACGGCTGGAGCCTGAGCTCCGCGTAGCCGCCGCCTGGAGCGCCGTTCGCCTCAGGCGCGTCGGCGAAGTCTCGGTTTGCGATCGGTCGCGCGCCGTCCCGGCTCGATTCGCCTGAGCTGCGGCGGCTCGTGAGGCAGGATGACGGTCCCGTTGGGCCCTCGCTTGAGCGCGCCGCTGTCCGCGAGGTCGCCGAGCGCGGTGCTTACGGACTGGCGCCGGGCCCCGACGAACCGGGCCAGCAGCTCTCCCGTGATGTTCGGGAGCCTGACGATTCGCCCTTCGGGGCCGATCTTGCCCCAGCGGCCGGCGAAGTGCCACAGCGCGAGCAGCACGCGATCCTCGATCCGCTTGGCCTGGTGCAGCGCGGCCTGGAGGGTCTGGGAATCTGACCGCTTGGCGGCGCGGTCGAGTAGCGCGGCCGCGATCTCGGGCCAGGGGCGCACACGGTTGGCGAAATCCTGGTCGAGCGCGGCCAGCAGAGTGGGGGCGAGCACCTCCCAGCGGACCTCCCTCAGCTCCGCGGTGTCGCTACGAGGCGGCCATGGGCGCAGCAGATCACCGGGCGCATAGAACTCGCTGGCGCCGATCTGGCCGAACGAAAGGTGCCGGGCGATCAGCCCGTCGAGCACCAGCAGCCCGAGATGCGCGTGGCTGGCAGGTTCGGCGATCAGAAATGACGTCGGCCCCTCGTCGATCCTCAGCAGCGGGGCGACCGCCGCAGAGGACGCCTGCTGCAGCGCTTGTGCCGAAAGATGGCGTCCCAGGTCGGGGTCCCGGTCGAGGACCCGCACCATTTCAAGCTGGCCGTCGGCCCACCCCGACCGGACGCCGGCCCCCGCCGCCGTGCCGCCCTGGTGGTCCCTCGGTCGCCTCGCGCTCGGCATCAACTGT
>DATKFF010000402.1:0-5477 GCA_035511595.1 Solirubrobacteraceae bacterium
GTCGGCCTCCCGCTGGAGCGACTCGGGCGACGGCAGCGACAGCACCACCTGCCCGGTGTCCGGGGCCTCGATCGCCCCGTCCTCATCCGCGTCCATCGCCTCCAGGACGGCGGCTCCGCTCGTCAAGCTCGGCAGCGGGTCGGCCCGCAGCTCACGCTCCAGCTCACCGCCGCGGGGAAGCTGGACGATCAGCGGCGCCTCGGGCATCGGTTCAACGGTACCGGGAAGTCGCCTAACCGTCCCGCTCCGCCACCGCGGCCCGCGCGGCGTCGGCCAGCGCCTCGACGGCCGGCCGCGACACGTACCCGAGCTCGGCCCGCGCCTTGGAGTCGTCGAACAGGTGCGGCAGCCGCCCGGCCCGGACCTCGTCGAGGACGAGCAGCCGCGGTTCGCGCCCGACCGGGCGCGCGACGAGGTCGGCGAGGCGGGTGGCCGCGTACGCGGCGCTCCACGGGACGGGAAACCTCGGCGCCGGCACGGCGGCGACGCCCGCGATCACGGCAAACACCTCGCGCACGCTGACGTTCTCTCCGCCGAGCAGGTATCGCTCGCCGGGCCGGCCGCGCTCGAACGCCGCGAGCTGGCCGGCGGCCACGTCCTCGACCGCCACGACGTTCAGCGCGCTCCGCGCCAGATACGCGCGCGCCCGTCCGCGCGCGACATCGGCCACCATCTTGCCGGTCGGCGTGGGGCGCCGATCGCCCGGACCGACCGGCACCGTCGGGTTGACGACAACCACCTCGGCCCCCTCGGCCGCTGCGGTGAGCGCCAGGCGCTCCCCGTGGAGCTTCGCGCGCCGATAGGCAACGCGCAGGTCTCGTGCGGTCGGGAGATCGCGCTCGGTCGCGCTGCGGCCGGGAACCGGGCCGCAGGTCGCACAGGTGCTCGTGTGCACGATTCGACGGCGGCGCCCGCGCACCGCGGCGCGGAGCAGCTCGCGCGTTCCGCGCACGTTCACAGCCTCCATCAGCGCGCGATCGCGGCGCGCATAGCTATAGACGGCCGCGAGATGAAAGACCGCGTCGCACCCGTCGACGGCGCGTCCGAGCGCGTCGGAATCGAGCACGTCGCCGGCGACGAACTCGACCGCGTCGGCAAGCGTCCCGTCCGCGGGGGCGATCCGGTCAAACGCCCTCACCTCCGCGCCAGAGCGCACCAGCGCAGCGGTCACGTGGGCGCCGATGAACCCCGCGGCGCCCGTGACGAGCGCCCTCACCTGGCGGCTGCTCGGCGCCTCGGCCCGCGGGATCGCGCCGTGCCGCGCGCCATTCGCAACCCGAACCGGGCCATTGCCCGGGGTACGCGCTCGGCGTCCGCGACGACGGCCGCCAAGGCGTCGGCGAACCGCCGGACCTCGTGCTCCTCGATCAGCAGCGACGGCAAGGCCTTGACGACGTTCATGTGGTGACCGGCGACCTGGCAGAGGATCCGGTGCTCGTGAAACAGGGGAACCGTGATCAGCTGCGAGAACAGCCCCGGCTGGCGGCGCTCGACGGCGTCGAACACCGATCGGGAGGCGCCCCCGGCGGGCGGCCCGAACTCGATCGCCCACATCAGGCCGAGCCCGCGCACGTCGACCACAACCTCGTGACGTTCGACCAGCGGCCGCGTCAGCTCGAGCAGCAACGCCCCCATCCGGTCGGCGTTGGCGACCACGCCGTCGCGGTCCATCACTCGCAGCGTCGCGAGCGCGACGGCCGCGCCGAGGTCGTTGCCGCCGAAGGTCGAGCCGTGGCGGACGGCGCGCTCCATCCCGTCGAACACGCGGTCAAACGCCGCCCGTGAGACGAGCACCGCCCCGATCGGGACGAACCCCCCGGACAGCGCCTTGGAGAGGCACACCATGTCGGGCTCGAGCCCCCAGTGCTCGAGCGCCAGGAACCGGCCGGTCCGGCCCAGCCCGGTCTGGACCTCGTCGCAGACGAACAGCGTGCCCGCCTCACGGCACAGTCGCTGCGCCCCGAAGAGATAACCGTCGGGTGGGACGCGCACGCCCTTGCCCTGGACGGGTTCGACGATCAGCGCGGCGACATCTCCCCGAGCGAGCTCGGCCTCGAGCGCCGCCAGATCGCCGAACGGGACCTGATCGCAGCCTGGCAGCAGCGGTCCGAAGCCCGATCGGAACTCGTCGTTCCCGTTCAGCGAGAGGGACCCGAGCGTGAGCCCGTGGAAGCCGTGATCGGCGTACAGCAGGCGCGGGCGCCCCGTGGCGGCGCGAGCGATCTTCATCGACGCCTCGACTGCCTCGGTGCCGGAGTTCGCCGGCACCATCGCGGCCACGCTCCCCGGCGCACGCGCTAGCAGCTGCTCGGCCAGCACGCCGCTCAGCAGCGTCACCCCGAGCTGCGGCAGGTTGGCGGTGCTGGCATCGAGTAGTTCACGAACTGCCGTGATCACGTCGGGGTGGTTGCGGCCCAGCGCGAACACCCCGTATCCCGAGATCAGGTCGAGGTAGCGCTCGCCGTCGGCGTCGATCAGATACGCGCGGTCTCCGCGGACCCAGGTCTTGTCGAACCCGAGCGTTCGCAGGATCCGTCCCATCTGGGGGTTGAGGTAGCGGTCGTTGAGCGCCATCTCCTCGCCCGTCCGTCTGGCGAGCAGCTCCCCGATTGCTTGGATCTCGTCCACCTGCCGGAAGCGTAAACCGCGCTGGACCTCGCCGGCTTCGAGGTCGCCGGCATCGCGGCCAGCCAGCTCAGGGTGAGGCCGAGAGCTTCGCTTCGTCGAGTGTGGGCTCGAACAGCTCGATCGGGTTCCCGGAGGGGTCCTCGGCAAGGATCTGTTTGCCACCGACTCCGGCGACGATGTCATTGCGAAACCGCGTGCCGTCCTGTCGCAGCTCCGCGACGAGCGCTTCGAGATCGGAGACCTCGAGCTGGAAGCGGTTCCAGCCGCCCGGCTCAGGCATCGTCCCGTCGGGCATCGCCTGTCCGCCGCCAGGCCCTCCCCCGGGGGCGGTGAGGACAAGGCGGAGGTCGCCGCGGGAGAGCATCGCGAACGTGGGCGCCGGGTGCATGACTTCGGTGAATCCCAGCCGGCGGCAGTAGAAGTCGATCGCGGCGTCGACGTCGCGGACGATGTAGCGGACGCTGACCGTGGCCATTGCGGCCCCCAGTGTCACACCACGCTCAGCGCCGATCAAGCCACGCACGTTTGTACATGAACGTGCATAAACACGCAGAAGCGTGTAAGATCTCCGCGGTGCTGACGGACGAGCGACGCTCCGTGATCCTTGAGCGCCTGGGCACCCAGGGCCGCGTTCTCGCCGCCGACCTCACATCCGAGCTCGAGGTATCCGCCGACACGATCCGGCGCGACCTCCGAGAACTCGATGAAGCCGGGCTGCTGCGCCGCGTCCACGGTGGGGCGCTCCCCCGTCACGGTGACGCGACCCCGTTCGCGACACGCGCCCGGCGTGCGCCCGAGGCGAAGACGTCGATCGCGCGTCGCGCGGCGGCGTGCGTCCGAGACGGACAGGTCGTCGTGCTCGATGGCGGCACGACCACACTCGAGCTCGCTCGCGCGCTGCGCGACGATCTGAGCGCGCACGTAATCACGACGAGCCCACCGATCGCGCTGGCGCTGGCCGATCATCCGGGGCTCGAGGTCACCGTCGTGGGCGGGACGCTGCGGCCAAACGCGCTCGTCACCGTGGGCGCCTCGACGATCGAGGCGCTGCGGATGATCCGCGCGGATCTCGTGTTCCTCGGCGTCTGCGGCCTTCACCCCGAGATCGGCGTGACGACCGAGGACCTCGAGGAGCGCCACGTAAAGGCGGCGATGATCGACGGCGCGGCGGAGGTCGTGGCGCTGGCCGATCACGACAAGCTCGGCACCGCGATGCCGGTCGTTGTCGCACCGCTGAGCGCCGTCACGCAACTCGTGACCGACGCCGAGGTCGACGATGCCGCGCTGGCGCCCTACCGGGCGGCGGGCATCGAGATCCTCCACGCATGAGCCCGCGCGCGGCGATCACCGCCGTCTTCTTCGTCAACGGCGCGCTGTTCGCGTCTTGGGCGTCCCGGATACCGGCGCTGTCCGACCGCGTCGGCGCGACGACCGGCGTGCTCGGTCTGGCGCTGCTCGCCCCAGCGCTCGGGGCGGTGGTTGCAATGCCGATCGTCGGCCGGCTGCTGCCGCGCCGCTCGAGTCGCAGCTTCTGCCAGGTCGCGCTGGTGGGCCTGATGGCCTCGCTCCTGCTCCCGGCCCTCGCCCGGAGCGTCGTCGCGCTGGCCGCCGGGCTGTTCATCGTTGGAATCGCCAACTCGTCACTCGACCTGGCGATGAACGCCCAGGGCGTGTCGATCGAGCGCCGCCTCCGGCGCCCGATCCTCTCCTCGCTGCACGCTGCGTTCTCGTTCGGTGGCTTCGCCGGTGCTGGACTCGGCGCGCTCGCAGCGGCGCTCGGGGTCGCCCCGCTTCCCCAGCTCACGTTCGCGGCGGCCATCTTCGGCACCGTCGGGTTGGTTGCGACGCGCTCTCTTTCGGCGATCGACGAGGACGCCGACGCGCACGCGCCGGCGCTCAACTGGCGGCGCGTGCCCTCCCGGCTCGCCCTGCTCGGCGTGGCCTGCTTCTTCTGCTTGATGGCAGAGGGCGGAGCGTCGGACTGGAGCGCGAAGCTCGTCCGCGACGACCTCGCGAGCTCGGCCGCGCTAGGGGCGACGGCCTACGCCGTGTTCAGCGTTGCGATGGGCACCGGGCGTCTGCTCGCCGACCGGTTGTGGGCGCGGTGGGGTGCCGTCGGGCTCCTGCGTCGGGGCGGCGCCCTGGCGGGCGTCGGGTTCGCCGTCGGCTTGGCGCCGGCCACCGCGCCGACTGCGATCGCCGGGTTCGCCGCGCTCGGCCTCGGACTTGCGGGCGTCGTTCCGACCCTGTTTCGTGCCGCGGCCGATGAGCCCGCCGTGTCCACCGGGGCGGCGCTGTCGGTGGTCAGCGCGCTCGGATATCTCGGCTTCCTCGCCGGGCCGCCGCTGATCGGCGGCGTGGCTCAGCTCACCTCGCTCCGGATGGCGTGCGGCCTGCTCGCGCTTGCCGGTCTGCTCGTGGTGGCGCTCGCCCCGAACGCGTCGGTCCGCCGCCCCCACGGCCGGGCCGAGGTCCGACCGTCGCTTGCGGCATGACGGCGTCCGAGTTGCTCGCCCGCGCCGAGGCGGTGCTGGTCGACCTCGACGGCACGCTGGTCGACTCGAGCGCGCCCGTCCGTCGTGCCTGGGACGAGTTCGCCGCCAGGCATGGCCTGGGCGGCAAGGAGGTCCGTCGTCTCGCGCAGGGGCGCCCATCACGTGAGACGATCCGGCTCCTGGTCCCGGGCGCCGACCAGGCCGCCGAGGCGGCCGCCGTCGAGCGCGCGGAGGTGCACGACACCGACGGAGTCGTCGCGCTCCCGGGGGCTGCGCAGCTGCTCACACTCGACCGCCCGATCGCGATCGTCACCTCGTGCTCGACCGTGCTGGCGTTGGCCCGCCTACGCGCCG
>DATKFF010000403.1:0-7603 GCA_035511595.1 Solirubrobacteraceae bacterium
GGGTCCGCCCATCTGTCCATCTCCCAGCTGGAAGATCGACGCACAGGCGCGCCTGGTGCTACGTCTGTCCCGCTCGCGTCGCCGCGAACGTGTTGTCAAAGCCACTCGCCTGCCCTTCGGCCCTGGATCGCTGTGACTGTCAGCGTCCTACGTGGAGAGGCGTTGGAGCCCGATGCTCACATGTAAGTAAAAAAAGGGCGCAGACAACCCACACCTGCCTCGCGGCAGTTTGAAACTGTATGTGAGGATCTTTCTCTCTTAGGCGGGGCCTCGGTAATGGGGTTAGATCTTCTTCAAGCTGAGCATCACCTTCGTTCGAATTCGCGAGGACGTTTCGGCACAAAAAAGGGCGGCCCTTGGGCCGCCCTCGCTGGAGTTTCCTATGTGCGCACTTGTTTTCTAGCGCGCGCACCTCTCAGCGAGGGCAGAGTCGTTGCCGCGGAGGTTGCCCTGAGGCATGCCACAACCCGGCAGCGAAGCTGCTGCGATCTTCATCGCATCCGTCGGGGTTGTCGTGAACTGGGCGGTCATAGGGTCAGCTCCTTGCGGAGAGGCCACAGTAACTCACCGTGGGGACGAATGCAAGGGTTTCCACGAAAAAGTGAGCCGCGTAGTAACTCCGGACCGCACCCCCGCTACAACACATCGGGCGGTGTGCGATCTTTCCGCGATGGCTCGGCCTCAAGCAACCCCGCGCGCCCTGGCGGTCGCGCGGGGCGACGAGCCCGCCGACCTCCTCATCAGGGGCGGGCGCGTGTTCAGCGCGGGCACAAGAGAGTTTGTCCAGACCTCGCTGGCGATCGCCGATGGCGTGATCGCGGGGTGGGGCGACCGGGACGCGTTTGACGTGGTCGACGTCGACGGCGCCGCGCTAACGCCCGGATTCGTCGACGCGCACATGCACCTCGAGTCGACCAAGCTGTGGATCGACGAGTTCATCATGACTGTCCTGCCGCACGGGACCACGGCCGTCGCCGCCGACCCTCACGAGCTCGCCAACGTACTGGGCGCCCCAGGGATCGTGGCGCTGATGGACGCGGCGGCGCCGCTGCCGTTCACCTTTGGGGTCTACGCCTCGAGCTGCGTCCCCGCCTCGCAGTTCGAGCACTCGGGGGCGGTGCTTGAGGCCAAGGACATCCGCGAGTTGATCGACCGGGACGGAGCGTGGGGAGTGGCCGAGGTGATGAACTTCCCCGGCGTAATCGCCGGCGAGGCAGAGATGCTCGACCGGATCGCGGCGGCGGGTCGCGCCCAGCGGGTGGACGGCCACAGCCCCGGGGTGACGGGGCGGCCACTCGACGCCTACCTCGCCGCGGGCGTCGAATCCGACCACGAAAGCACCCGGCCTGAGGAGGCGGAGGAGAAGCGACGCAAAGGCATGTGGGTGTTCCTGCGGCAGGGCTCGGCCAGCCAGAACCTGGTCGACTTGGCGCCGACCGTGATCGCCCACGGCCCCGACCTCGCGGCATTCTGCACCGATGACCGCGAGCCGGACACGCTGCGCCGCCTCGGCCACGTCAACGACTGCGCGCGGCTGGCGGTCGCGGCCGGCGTCGACGAGATCGATGCCCTGCTGCTCGCCAGCACGAACCCGGCGCGGTACCACGGCTTTACCCACCTGGGGAATCTCGGGCCGGGCTTCCAAGCCGACGTCCTGTGCTTCTCGGAGCTCGGCTCGTGGGCGCCCGAGCGGGTCTGGCAGGCGGGCCGGCTGGTCGCAGCCGACGGGGCGACGGTGCCCGGAGCGGTCCCCGCCGCGCCTCCTCCCGACTTGCTACGGGACACGATCCACATCGGTGGCCTCCCAGCGCCCGGCGCGCTTTTGTCACCCCTGCCGACCGGCACCCGCGTGCGGGCGGTAGGAGTGGAGAGCCGCAGCCTCACGACGTTGCGGCGTGAGGTGACGCTCGGATCGGGTGACGACGTCGCGTTCGCCGCGGTGGTCGAGCGCCACCACGCGACGGGCCGGATCGGGCGCGGTTTTGTCACCGGCTTCGGCCTCCGCCGCGGTGCGATCGCGTCGTCGGTCGCCCACGACGCCCACAACGTGGTCGGCGTCGGCGCCTCCGGGGGTGACATGGCGGCGGCCGTTGCCAGGTTGGCCGAGCTCGGGGGCGGTCAGGTGGCGGTACTGGATGGGGCGGTGCTCGGGGAGGTGCCGCTTCCTCTCGCCGGGCTGATGAGCGAGCTGCCGGCGGAGCGCGTGGCCATGCAGATCGAGGAGCTCGGCCGGGTGACTCGGGATGGGCTTGGAGTCACCCTGGAAGAGCCGTTTATGCAGCTGTCGTTCATCGCGCTGTCGGTGATCCCGCAAATCCGGCTCACTGACGGTGGACTGGTCGATGTCGACGCGTTCGCCTTCGTGCCGGTCGAGGTGGCATAGATCGATTCGACGGGCGGCGCGCGGCGGCCGGCCCGATCTTTGTCCTCATGTACATAGGCCGAAGCCTGGACGGCGTTTAGATTTCACGCCGCCCGCGGGGGTGTGTCCGGTGTCTAGCTAATGGGAGGTAGCTGTTGAGCGCGGTATTGGCGCCTGAGCGAGTCGTTGTCGATGGAGGGTTGGTTTCCGAGGAGCCGGTCTTCGAGCAACGAGGGATCGATTACATCCCCGTTACCGAGCGGCGCGGCCGCCCGATCGACCTGGCCTGGATGTGGGCCGGGGCGCTGTTCAACGTCGAGTACGTCGTCTACGGCGCGCTGCTGGTCGTCGCCACGGGCTTCGGCCTGCGCTTCTGGCAGGCCGCGGTGATCATCCTGGTCGGCAACCTGTCCTACCTGATCACCGGCCTCGGCTCGCTGCAGGGACCCCGCGCGGGCACCGCCGCGTTCACGATCAACCGAGCGCCGTTCGGTCCAAACGGCGCCAAGCTGATCGCGATGTTCAACTGGGTGACTCAGGTCGGTTACGAGGTCGTCGGGCTGGCGCTGGTGGTGGCGGCAGGGTTGGCGCTCCTGGGCAAGGCCGGCGTGGCGTCCTCCGCCGGGCTGAAGATCGTCCTGATCGCAGCGGCCGCTTCGATCCAGTTGCTTTTGCCGCTGTTCGGGCACCGCGCGATGCTGCGCGTCCTCCGGATGCTGGTGCCGCCGTTCGTGGTGCTGTTCGTGATCCTCGCGATCCTGGCGCTGCCGAAGGCGCATCTGGGCGCCGGACACGACGCGAGCTGGGCAATGATGATGGCCGGGCTCGCGTTCGTCCTCTCCTCAGGCGGCTACGGGTGGACGATGAACGCCAACGACTTCTCCCGGTACCTACCGGCTGACGCGAGCCCCAGGAAGATCGTCTGGTCGGTCGCGCTCGGCGGCTACATCCCGACTACGCTGCTGCTGCTGCTGGGAGCGGCGGTGGCCACCGCGGTGCCGGCCGCCTCTGACCCGATCAGCGGCCTCCCCCACGCCTTCGCCGGCTGGTTCATCTGGCCCTACCTGGCGTTCGTGATCGTCCAGCTGTTCGCGATCAACTCGATCGACCTCTACTCCTCCGGGCTCACCCTGCAGGCGATCATCCCGCGGATCAAGCGCTGGCAGTGCGTGCTGCTGGACACCACGGTCGCGGGTGCGCTGACCGCGTTCACCGTCTTCTCCTCCGGGTTCAACACGTTCCTCACCGACTTCCTGCTGTTCATGCTGATCTGGATCGCGCCGTGGGTGGCGATCTACCTGACCGACTACTTCATGCGCCGGGGGCGCTATGACGCCCGGTCGCTGATGGACACCCGCGCGGGCCTGTACTTCCGCAACGCCGGCGTGCATGTGCCCGGCGTCGTGGCGCAGCTGGTCGGCATGGTCGCCGCGGCGATGTGGCTGAACGCCTATCCCGCGTGGACGTCGCCCCTGTCCACGCACACGGGCGGCGCCGACTTCAGCGTGTTCGTGGGGGCGCTGTTCGGTGCGGGGACCTACTACCTGCTGGCCCGGCGATCGGTGCCAGGCGAGGCGAAGGTCTCGGTCACGGATGCCGCCGCGCCGGCTCCCGGGGCGGGCGAGCTGGGACGCGCATTCGCGTCTTAGCGGACCGCCGCGGGGGCTGCGCGCGCACGTTCCAGTGCTCGATCCACAGCCGCGCCGCGACCGCGGCGTTGTCGGCGGCGAGCTGCTGGTAGACGAGCCACTCGAACGGCCAAAGATCCCCGACGTCGGTCGTGTCGGAGATGCCGCGGAAGGCGATGAACGGCAGGTGGTGCGCCTGCGCCGCGAGCATCGAGGCGCTCGTCTGCTGATCGTCCGCGATGTACGTCGTCCCTGACGTCGTTCCGGGTTGCGTGGACGCCGCCCTTGCTGACGGCGCCGGCGCCGCCACGCGAGACAGCAGTTGAGCAGCATTCGGGACGAGTGCTCCATCCCTTGCGGCCAGGGACGCCAACCGCGCCGCTTCCGACGACGTCGTCGCCCCGGCGGTCACGTCGCTCGGGACCAGGGGCGGCGACGACGCGGGCGGGCACGGGTTGCAGCCCTCGAGCATCCCGCCTTCGGCGAGGCACTGGTCGCTGCCGCCGGTGCCGTCGGTCTCGCCGGCGCCGCCGACGATCACCTTCGGCGAGCGCATCGTCGGCACGAGCTTGAGGCTGTCGACGAGTCCCGAGCACGCGCACGGGCCGTCGTCGACCGCCGCCGTGCTACCGAGCTGCGAGGTGGCATCGCTGGCGATCGATCTCGCGACCGCCAGCGCCGCGGGGCTCACGCTCGCGGTGCTGTTGTGGCCGGCGAACGTCTGGCCGTCATATTCGGTCCACTTGCTCGGCACCGTCACGTCGGCGAGTCCCGACTCCCCGCCGCCCCCCGCCGTGCCCTCGAACACGACCGCGCTGACGCACGAGAATCGCTTCAGCGCAAGCTGGGTGATTGCGTACGTGTCGGCGGGCGACTGACCCGCGATCCCGAGGATCACGTGACGGCCCTCGAGCCGGCCAGAGTAGAAGTCGTGGCCCTGCACGGCGGTCGGCTGGCCGGGGTCGAGCCGCTCGAGCGCGAGGTTGGCGCTGACCTCAGAGGGATAGGAGCCGAGCAGCAGCACGCTTGAGTTGGAGCAGGCTGGCTTCGACTTCGGCTGCGATTTGGGCCGCGGCCGCGCACCGGCGGTGGGGACCGCGACGACAGCTGCCAACGCAGCGACGAGTACCCCAAGCGCTAGGCCCCTGCCCATCCCCGGAAGCTACCAACGGGTGGGGCGGCCGGAGCCGGTCCCCGCAGGTGTCAGCGCGCCGGTGCGAGCGCTCGTACGACGTAACCGACGATCGTCTGGATGAAGTCGTCAGTCAGCTTCGCGTGGCCGTGAAGCACGCGGTGGTAGAACGGGGCGTACAGGAGGTCGAGCGCGGCCTCGACGTCGGTATCGGACGAGATCTCGCCGCGCTCGATCGCCCGCTCGAAGACGACGCGGGCCTGGTCGCGGCGGGGCTTCACGAAATGGGCCCGGTACTCCTCGCCGAACTCCGGATCGTTCTGGGCCCTGCTGATGAACGCGGCGACCAGCCGCGCGTACGACGCGGTCGAGAGCTGTCGGGCCCAGGGGCGAATCAGCGCCAGTAGATCCTTTGCGAACGAGCCCGTGTCGGGAGGCTCGTGCTGGCTCGGCTCGGACTGGTTGTAGAGCGCGTCGAGGGCCAGCAACTCCTTCGAAGGCCACCAGCGGTAGATGGTGGCCTTGCTCGCCCCCGCACGCTCGGCGACCTCGTCCATGCTGATCGAGTTCGGGCCGCGTTCGAGCAGCAGCTCTCCGGCGGCCGCGAGGATCGCCTGCCGCGAGCTCTCGCTGCGCGGGCGCCCGCGGCGCGGTTCGTCATGGACGGGTTCGGCTCGGGCCGTCACGAGGTGATCCGGTCCCGCCTTGATGTCATGACGTTCTCCCTTCCAGCTCGGCCGCTTCCGCGTCTGAGAGCGTGACCATGGCGGATCCGATCAGCTCGTCGACCTGGTCGGGCCGGCGCAGACCGACGATCGCGCCGTCGACGGCTGGGTTGTGCAGAGTCCAGGCGATGGCGACGGCCCCTGGCGAGACGCCTCGGCGGTCCGCCATGTCGACGACCCGGTCGGCGATCGCCAGATGCTTGCTCAGCTGCGGCTCCTGGAAGCGCTCGTCGTGCTTGCGCCAGTCATCGTCCGCCAGCCCCTCGATCCGCTCGCGGGTCATCGCCCCGGTCAGTAGGCCGGAGCCCATCGGCGAGTAGACGATCACGCCGATACCTTCGCGCTCGGCGAACGGGAGGACCTCCCGCTCCGCGTCGCGCGCGATCAGCGAGTACGGTGGCTGCAGCGTCTCGATTGGAGCGATCCCCTGGATGCGGCGCATCTGCGCGGCGCTGTAGTTGGAGACGCCGATGTGGCGAACGAGACCCTCGTCGCGAAGTTCGGCCATCGCCGCCCAGCCCTCCTCGAGATCCTCCTCGGGATTGGGCCAGTGGATCTGGTAGAGGTCGATCGCGTCGACGCCGAGGCGGGTCAGGCTCGCCTCCGCCTCACGGCGGATCGAGTCGCGCTTCAGGCTGTGGCGGACGGTTCGGCCGGGGCCTTCGAGCAGCGACGCCTTGGTGAACACGTACGGCCGGTCCGCGAGGCCCTCGAGTGCGCGACCAACGACCGCTTCGGAGCGGCCGAACCCGTACGCGGCGGCCGTGTCGATCCAGTTGACCCCAAGCTCCAGCGCACGGTGAATCGCCGCGACCGACTCCTCGTCGTCCTGCGCTCCCCAGCCGAACTCCCAGTCACCGCCCCCGATCGCCCACGCCCCGAATCCGACTCGGGTGATCTCGAGCCCCGTCGACCCAAGCTCGGTAGTTGCCAGCTGCGTCTTCTCCATCGGTTCGCTCCTTTGCGTCCGTTGGGCGTGAATTCTTGGTTCTGATTCCCATTGTATCAGAAACGAGACGGCTCGTTTCGATATTAGACCAGCCTTGATTCCAGCGCTAGAGTGAACCCTGGGGATGGGGCAAGGGAGGCGCTCGGCGAATGGAGGCCGGTATGGACGCGCGACAGCCTTCCGGGGAGATGACCATTGGTCAGCTTGGATATCGCGCGCTGAACGAGCAGGCATAGGTTCGCCTCGTGCCTCGAACGTATCCAGCAGGATGGCTCATGCTGATGCTGCCGTTCCTGTCGTCGCTGGTGCTCACGCGTGTACCTGCGCTGCGAGCGTTGGCCACGAGGATGAATTGGCTGACACGGCCGATCGGCACCCTGGGCCTCGCGTGCCTGGCCGCCGGCTTATTCGGACTGCTGCCCGGACCATACGCGCTGCCCGTGGCGATCCTCGGAGGTCTTGTCTCCGGCTATACGGTCTTCAGCTTGCCCGGAAGGGACGACGGGAGCGGCGGCGATGACTGGCGGCGACCCGGCCCACCGCCGGACGAGCCTCCGCCGCCACCGGTCGCGGATGGCCCGATCGACTGGCGCCTGTTCGACCGCCTACGGACACAGTGGGAGCGTCAGCCGCTCACCACCCGCTGACGGGCCAGACGGGTTAGCCCGGGCTTACACCCGGTCGTGACGGGGCAGCCTTCTTCAGTCAAACGGATAGGAGGTTGCAGGATGCTTCTTGCGCTGGCAGTCCTTCTGCTTGTACTGGCGCTCGTCGGCGGGATCGCGATTCACCCGTTGCTGTTCCTGA
>DATKFF010000404.1:0-2713 GCA_035511595.1 Solirubrobacteraceae bacterium
GTTTCAGAAGCGCCGTTTGGGCGCCTTACATGTTCGGGCAGTGGTGTGAGCTCCTGTTGGCGTTCCCGGAGCCGGGATGAGGAGCCTGCGCCGGAGCAGTGCTGCCGGAGCCGCCCGTCGTGCCGCTTGCCGCGGTGCTGCTCGTGGTGGTGGCGGTGGTACTCGTGGTGCTCGCCGCGCTCGCGATCGCGGCGCCGCCGCCTGCCAGCGCGCCGGTAACCGCGAGGGTCACCAGCAGGGGCTTCAGTCGGGACATGTTTCACCTCCTTTCGCTCGGGTTGCCAACCGAGCGTCCGCCGCAGCGGTCGGAGAGCCGTAGGACCGACGTAAGAGTTGGAGAAGAACGGCGCCCTCTCACGGGCCGCGCCGCGGCGCGTACGCCCCGCTGACTCGGGACGCCGGGCGGGCGGAACAGCTTCCGCTCGCCCGGCATCTCTCAGGGAGCTACGCCTCCTCGATATCGGTCAGCTCCCGCAGCCGCGTCAGCGCGCGCCGCAGGATCCGAGACACCTGCATCTGCGAGACCCCGATCTCCTGCGCGATCTGGGTCTGGGTCAGGTCGCCGGCGAAGCGCAGCGCAAGCACGCGGCGCTCCCGCGGCGTGAGCTCCTGGGCGGCGACGGAGATCGTCGTCGTCTGCTCGACGAGCTCGTAGCGTCGGTCCTCCTCGCCAAAGGTGTCGACCAGCGAGCCGGACTCATCGCCCCGATCCTCACGCGGTGCGTCGAGCGAGGTCGAGTGATGGGCGGCCGCCGTCTCGAGCGCGTCGAGCACGCTCTCGACGTCGAGTTCGAGGTACTGCGCGAGCTCATCGACCGTCGGCGGCCGGCCGGTCTTGCTGGTCAGCCGCTCCTGGGCCTCCTGGACCTTGAGCGCCTGCTCCTGCGCGCCGCGCGGGACGTGAACCGACCACCCCAGGTCGCGGAAGTAGCGCTTCAGCTCGCCGAGGATCGTCGGCACGGCGAACGACGAGAACGCCGCGCCGCGGTGGACGTCGAACCGGTCGATGGCCTTCACCAGCCCGAGGCTCGCGACCTGCAGCAGGTCGTCGAACGGCTCACGGGCACCGGCGTAGCGGCGCGCGAGGTTGCGCGCCAGCGGCAGGAACCGGTCAACGAGTTCCTCCCTCGCGCGCTGGTCGCCGAACCGCTGCCAACGTACGAACAAGTCGGTGTTTTCGGTGTGGCTCTGCTCGAGCGGTGATGGGATTGGATCAAGTTGCATCGATCGCATGACTAACGGCCTACCCGACTCGTGGCGTGTTCAACCGGGCTCAGGAACGCTGGAAACTGGCTGCAAATCCACCTGAATGGAGAGCGCTGCGCGATATCGGTATGCCGCGACGCTAATTTGAATCCACCAGGAATTCGAGTGAAAGGACCCGAGATGGCGAAGGCGATCTACACCGCGGAGGCGATGGTCACCGGCGGCCGAGCCAACGGCCACGGCCGCACCGCGGACGGCGTGCTCGACGTTCAATTGCGGCTTCCGGCCGAGATGGGCGGCGACGAGACGGGCACCAACCCGGAGGAGCTGTTCGCTGTCGGCTACGCCGCGTGCTTCGAGGGTGCGATCGGAGTTGTCGGCCGCCGCGAGCGTGCCGAGGTAGGGGACGTCTCGATCGACAGTCGCGTGAGCCTGTTACCGACCGAGCAGCGCGGCTTCAATCTCGCGGTAGAGCTCGACGTGTCGCTGCCCCAGGTGAGCGATCCCGAGCAGGCCAGACGGATCGTGGAGGAGGCCCACAAGGTCTGCCCCTACTCGAACGCCACCCGCGGGAACATCGAGGTCAAGCTCACCGCAAATGGGCAAGAGGTGGCATAAGGGCGGCCTATACTTGGCCACCCCCGAGCCCGAGGAGCTGCGTAGTGCAGGAGATGGTGATCTACGGCGTGAGCTTCGACATGGTCGGCAAGCAGCCGATCGTGCTTCTGAAGACCGTCGAGAACAACAAGTTCCTGCCGATCTGGATCGGTCATCCCGAGGCGGCCGCGATCCTGATGAAGCTGCAGGGCGCTTCGACTCCGCGGCCGATGACCCACGACCTGCTCTCCGACGTGCTCGGCGAGCTCGAGGTCGAATGCACCCGGGTGGCCGTCACCGAGCTGCGGGAGAACACCTTCTACGCCTCGATCAGCCTGCGTGTCAACGGCCGTGAGCTGGAGATCGACTCGCGGCCGAGCGATGCGCTCGCCCTCGCGGTCCGGGCGGGCGCCCCGATCTTCGCCGCCGACGAGGTGATCGCCGAGTCGGCGATCGAGTTCGAGCACGAGGTCGAGGACACCGAAGAGGTCGTTGAGAAGTTCAAGGACTTCCTCGACCACGTGACGCCGGAGGACTTCGCGGGCGGCGAGTCCTAGACGGCGGCCAAGACTCGCTCGATCAGGTCGTCGAACCCGATCCCGGCAGCGTCGGCCGCCTGCGGCAGCAGGCTCGTTTCCGTCAGTCCGGGGATCGTGTTGGCCTCGAGCACGTAGAGCCCCTCGCCGGCCCCGTCCAGCATCAGGTCGACGCGGGCGAACCCGCGGCAGCCAAGCAGGGTGTACACCTCGAGCGCCAGCTCGCTGGCTCGCGCGGCAACGGCACCCTCGAGCTCAGCCGGGCAGACGAACTTCGTACGCCCGATCTCGTAGCGGGACTCGAAGTCGTAGAAGTCCTCGTGCTGGGGCACCGCTTCGACGACGGGCAGCGCCCGCGGCTTCGCCGGACCCCC
>DATKFF010000405.1:0-4483 GCA_035511595.1 Solirubrobacteraceae bacterium
GAGCGCGGTCGGCCGCACGGTCAACGGCACCGTCCACGGCGCTGAGGTGTTCCTCGCAGCCGCGCTCCCCGATGTGTCCGCGGCCACCATTCGTGACATTCACGGCTTCGCCGCATCGCTATGAGCATGCGTGCTGAAACCGTACCGGTGCTGATCGTCGGCGGCGGCGGCGCCGGGCTCACCTCCTCGATCCTGCTCTCCAAGCTCGGCATCGAGACGCTGCTCGTCTCCCGCTACCCCGAGACCTCGCGCCTCCCAAAGGCCCACATCCTCAACCAGCGGACGATGGAGATCTTCACCGACGCCGGGGTGGCGCCGACGATCATCGACCAGAGCACGCCGAACGAGAACATGCGCGGCGTCGCCTGGTACTCCGGGCTCGCCGGAGATGGCGGTCGGCGACACGGGCAGCGTCTCGCATTCGCCGACGGCTGGGGCGCCGGATACTCCGATCCCGACTACATCGCCGCGAGTCCGTGCGCCACCGCGAATCTCCCGCTGATCCGGCTTGAGCCGATCCTCAAGGCGCACGCCGAAGCCGCACCGCTGGCCACCGTACGCTTCCACCACGAGCTCGTCGACCTGGTCCAGGACGAGGACGGCGTGACGTCCACGATTCTCGACCGCGACAGCGGCGAGACCTACGAGGTGAACAGCGCCTACGTGCTCGGCGCCGACGGCGGCCGCACCGTCGGCCGCCTGGTCGGGGTCGAGATGCAGGGCATGACCAACCTGCGCGACGTGGTCACTGTCCACATGTCCGCCGACCTCTCCGTGTATTTCGACGACCCCGAGCCGATGATTCGCTGGGTGTTCAATCCTGACCACCCCGAGCACCTCGACTACGGCTGCGTGCTGGTCGCCGTCGGTCCGTCGCACTGGGGGCACCGCTCGGAGGAATGGGCGGTCAACATGCCCTACCCGTACGAGCATCCCGACTCGTCCGATCCGGAAAAGGTCGTGAAGCGGATCGCTGAATCGATCGGCATACCCGGCTTCGCCCCGAAGATCAACGCGATCTCCAAATGGGTGATGGAGCACCTGCTCGCCGAGCGGTTTTCGGTGGGACGCGTGTTCCTGGTCGGTGACGCGGCTCACCGTCATCCCCCGACCGGCGGGCTCGGGCTCAACAGCGCGATCCAGGACGCCTACAACCTCTGCTGGAAGCTCGCCGCGGTCTTGAACGGACAGGCGAGCGACGCGCTGCTCGACACCTACGACGCCGAGCGCCGCCCCGTCGACGCAGCCAACATCGACGCCGCAGTCGCCGCTGCAATGAATCACAGCAGCGTGGTCACCGCGCTCGCGCTCTCACCCGAGAGGTCGATCGAGGAGAACTGGGAGGCGTTGCGGCCGCTGTGGGACGACCTGCCCGACTCGGGGCCCCGGCGCCACGCGCTCAGTCAGGCCGTCGCGACGCACAGCATCGAGTTTCGCCAGCACGGCGTGGACTACGGCTACAGCTACAGCTCCGCTGCGATCGTCGACGACGGGTCGCCGCCGGCACCGAGGATCGATCCGGTGCGGATCTACCAACCGAGCACCCAGCCGGGCAGTCCACTGCCCCACGCGTGGGTCGAGCGCGAGGGCGTGCGGATCCCACTCGGATCGCTGGTGCACGATGGCCACTTCGTGTTGATCGCGGGCGAGGACGGTCGTGACTGGGTCGACGCGGCTCAGAAGGTCGCCGTCGGGCTGGGCATTCCGCTGCGGACCACCCGCGTCGGCTTCGGTGACGTCGACCACGTCGACGTGCGCTGTGCATGGCTGAAGAACCGCGAGATCACCTCCTCCGGCGCGGTGCTCGTTCGGCCGGATCGCCATATCGCATTCCGCGCCGCGGGCGCGGTCATCGATCCGATCGCCGAGCTCAGCGCTGCCTTTGAGCAGATCCTCGGAAAGGAGGCCGCAGTTGCGCACCGGTAACCTCGCCGGCCGTCTGGCTCTGTTCACGGACGGGGGCACGATCGACGTCGAGCAGGCCAGCGACGGTCGCTTCAGCGCCGATCCCCAAGCGGTCTACGCTCGATGGCCCGAGTTCGTGCGCTGGGCTGCCGGAGCGCCCGGCGACCCGCGCCCGTTCTCCGTCGAGGACCTCTTCGCCCCCTCTCCGCGGCCGGGCCAGGTGTTTGCCATCGGCGCCAACTACCGTGAGCATGCGGCGGAGGGCGGCGTTGCCGTGCCCGAGTCGCCGATGGTGTTCACCAAGTGGCCGTCGTCGTTCACCGGCCCAACCGGTGAGATCGCCCTGCCGTCGGAGACCGTCGACTGGGAAGCCGAGCTGGTCGTCGTGATCGGCCGCCACGCTTACAGGGTCTCGCGCGACACGGCGTGGGAGCACGTGGCCGGACTGACCGTCGGACAGGACCTCTCGGACCGAACCCTGCAACTGCAGGGGCAGTACCCGCAGATGGGGCTGGGTAAGTCATTCCCGGGCTTCAGTCCTACCGGCCCATACCTCGTCACACCCGACGAGCTCGACGCGCCAGACCGGCTCACCGTCGGGTGCTCGGTCAACGGCGAGACAATGCAGCACGCCTCCACCGCGGATCTCGTGTTCTCGGTTCCGGCTCTGATCGCCGAGCTCTCCTCGGTGCTGACGCTCGAGCCGGGTGACGTGATCTTCACCGGGACGCCGGCGGGCGTCGGCATGGTCCGCACCCCGCCGCGCTTTTTGCAGGCCGGGGATGAGCTAATCACCTACATCGAGGGCATCGGCGAGATGCGCCACACGTTCACCGCAAACTCACAGGAGACAGCATGAACCGTCCAGTCATCAGCGCCATCGGACATGTGGCGATGATCGTCAGCGATATCGACGCCGCCGTCGACAACGCGACCACCCTCATGGGCCTTCGCGTCTCCGAGCGTCACGGGGACTGGGTGGACATCACCCACGGTGCACCACACCATTCGCTGCAGTATGTGGCCGGCGGCACCGACGCCCTGCACCACGTGGGCCTGGTCGCGGCGGACTCCGCGGCACTCGAGGAAATCCGTAACCGGGCCGAAGACGCGGGATTCAGCACCGTTCGCGACACGCCGTTCGACCCCTCGCTGCCGGAGGGGTACGTGCTGGCCGGGCCTGAGGGGTTCATGTTCGAGATCTACCCTGCTATGCCCGAGGGCCAGCCGGCGTACGCCCCGACCGGCGTCAAGCCCAACCGGTTCGGACACGTGACGCTTTCGCTCGCCGATCCCGCCGCGATGCGTGACTTCCTTCAGGGTGTCTTGGACTTCCGACTGTCCGACGAGGTCGCGGGCGTCGTCTTCGTGCGCTGCAACGTCGACCATCACGGCATCGGGCTGATGCCGGGGCCCGCGGGCCTTCACCACCACGCTTGGGAGGTGCAGAGCACCGTCGAGCTCGGCCAGCTCGGTGATCGCGTCGACGATATGGGGGGCAGCCTGCTGTGGGGTCCGTCGCGGCACGGCGCCGGCAACAACATCGCCGCGTACTACCTGGAGCCCTCGGGGGTCATCGTCGAGTACTACTGCGACATGCTCCGAATCTACGACGACGACTCGTACACGCCGGTCGACTGGGACCTCGAGGACCACAAGTGGTTCAGCCGGTGGGCTCCGCTGATGCCGGAGGGATTCCAGTCGCTGGGAATTCCGCTCGCCGAGCCCGTACTGGCGCGCTGAGCATGGCTCGGATCGCTTACCCGCGGCGCGAGACGATTCCAGACGATCTCGCGCACATGCTCGACGAGATGCCGCGGCACGCCCCGATCGACATGCTGGCCCACTCGCCGGAGGTGGCCAGGCAGTTCCTGCGGCTTGCCCAGGCCCAGTTCACGGCGCTGGAGCTGCCGCTTCGTGATCGGGAGCTGTTGATCCTCGCGATGGCCGCGCAGGTTGGCTGCGAGTACGAGTACCGCCAGCACATCCCGATCTCCGAGGCGGCCGGGGTCGATCCGATCCTGCGCGAGTCGATCTGGGAGTCGACGGTTGAGGACTCGCAGCTGCCCGCGAGAGAGCGGGTGCTGCTGGCGTTCGTCGGCGCCGTGGCCCAATCACCATTCGTCGAGGAGGATGGGTTCGCCGATGCTCGTCAGAACTTTTCGGAGCGCGAGATCGTCGAGATGCTGCAGCTGATCGGGTTTTACTGGGGCCTCGGGCGCCTGTGCACGGTGCTCGGCGTCGAAATCGAGACCGCCACCGATCTGACATCGGTGAACGCGGTCGCCAATCTAAGCGGGCGGACATGAGCACAACGTCGAAGCTGGCGCCGGAGCGGGAGGCTATCCGGGCGCTGTTTGCGGCGACCGATCAGGGAGACCTGGCGGGTGTCACGTCGTATCTGCATGACGACGTCGTCGTGTTCCTCAGCAACCGCGAACCGATCCACGGCGCAGAGGCCTACGCGGAGCTATACGGGCAGGTGGCCGAAATGCTGGCTGGTCTGCGGCACGAGATTCTCGATATCTGGTGCGCGGCCGAAGACCCGTCTGTGTGGATTGTGCAGATGACAGTCCAT
>DATKFF010000406.1:0-5910 GCA_035511595.1 Solirubrobacteraceae bacterium
GATGCTGACCGCGGAGCGGGAGCTCGACGCCCAGCCGGAGTTCGCCCACGTCGTCGTGAACGACCGCCTCGAGCAGGCGACCGAAGAGTTGGCGGCAATCGTCCGCACCGCGCTCGCCGGACGCTAACCTTCTAAAGCCCCCTAGGCAAAGGACATCGAAGCCTTGATTTCACCCCGTATCGACAAGCTGCTCGAGCACGTCGACTCGAACTACGCGAGCGTTATCGTCGCGGCCAAGCGAGCTCGACAGATCAACTCCTACTACCACAACCTCGGCGAAGGGACGTTCGATGAGTTCCCGCCGCCGATGGTCGACACCCGCTCGAAGAACTACCTGACGATCGCCCTCGAGGAAGTCGCTCAGGGCAAGCTGAAGTACCACTACAGGTAGGGAGGGGCGCCGAAGCCGATGGCCCGGTTGCTCCTCGGAGTGAGCGGCGGGATTGCGGCCTACAAGGCGCTCGAGACGGCGAGGCTCGCGGTCAAGGCGGGCCACGCCGTCCGCGTGATCCAGACGCCGGCCAGCGAACGGTTCGTCGGCCGGGCGTCGTTTGAGGCGATCACCGGCGCGCCGGTCCTGACGAGCGAGTTCGAGCCCGACCCCGCGCGCGGGACCTATCCGGGCGAGCCGCTCGGCGATCGGGCGCCGATCAGCCATCTCGCCCTCGTAGAGCGCGCTGACCTGTACCTGATCGCGCCCGCCAGCGCGAACACGCTGGCCAAGCTGGCGCACGGCCTCGCCGACAACCTGCTGAGCACGGCCGCGCTCGCAGCCCCGTGTCCGGTGCTGGTCGCGCCGGCAATGAACGACCGCATGTACCGACACCCGGCGACCCGCGCCAACATCGAGCAGCTTGCCGCCCGCGGGGTTGTGATCATCCCGCCGGGCGAGGGCGAGCTCGCCTCCCACGGCGAGCACGGGATCGGCCGGCTGGCCGAGTCGGCGCAGCTGCTCGAGGCCTGCGAGGCGGTGCTCTCGGCGACCGCCGAGCACGACGTTCGGTGGGCCGGGCTCCGGGTGCTCGTCACCGCCGGCGGGACCCGGGAGCCGATCGACAGCGTGCGCTACATCGGCAACCGGTCCTCGGGGCGGATGGGCGTTGCGCTCGCCGTCCGGGCGGCCGCGCGCGGCGCCGATGTGACGCTCGTGGCCGCCAACCTGGTCGTGGAGCCGCCGCCGGGCGTCCGCCTGATCGAGGTGCGGACCGCCGCCGAGATGCAGGCCGCGGCCGAGGCCGAGTTTCCGCGCTGCGACGTGCTGCTGATGGCCGCCGCGGTCGCGGACTTCCGCCCCGCCGCGCCGGTCGCCCACAAGCTCAAGAAGACGGGCGCCGGCACGTTTCCCGGCTCGATCGAGCTCGAGCGCACCGAGGACATCGTCGAGCGGCTCGCGGGCGAGCGGCGTCCCGACCAGGTACTGGTCGGGTTCGCGGCCGAGCACGGCGAGGGCGCGATCGAATACGGGCGCGGCAAGCTCGAGGCCAAGGGACTCGACGCGATCGTCGTCAACGACATCTCCAGGTCGGACATCGGCTTCGAGTCCGAGGCCAACGAGGTCGTGATCCTCACCGTCGGCGGCGAGCGGCGGGTGCCCCGGGCGAGCAAGGACGAGGTCGCCGATGCGGTCCTCGACGAGGTTGAGCGTCAGAGGGAGGAGGGACATGGGGGCGCCAGAGCGGACGCCGGTCGCGCCGCACGAGTCTGAGGCGTACGCCGCCGTGATCCGGCGGATCGCCGAGAACATCTCAAAGGCTGTCCAGGTGCGGCCGCAGACCCTCGAGCACCTGCTGGTGGCGCTGCTGGCGGAGGGCCACGTGCTGGTCGAGGACTACCCCGGCGTGGGCAAGACCGCGCTGGCCAGGGCGCTGGCCCGCTCGATCGACGCCTCGTTCGCGCGGATCCAGTGCACCTCCGACCTGCTGCCGGCGGATGTCGTCGGGACCAACGTCTACGACCAGCGCGAGCAGCGGTTCTCGTTCCGGCCGGGGCCGGTGTTCGCCAACGTCGTGCTCGTCGACGAGATCAACCGCGCGTCGCCGAAGACGCAGTCCGGGCTGCTCGAGTGCATGCAGGAGGGTCGCGTCACCGTGGACGTGCAGACGCACGAGCTCGCGCGCCCGTTCGTCGTGCTGGCGACCCAGAACCCGATCGAGTACGAGGGCACCTATCCGCTGCCCGAGGCGCAGGTCGACCGCTTCATGGTGCGGATCTCGCTCGGGTATCCCGATCCGGGACACGAGGCCGGGATGCTCGCCGATCACGAGGCCGGCGACCGCGTGATGTCGCTGTCTCCGGTCGCCAGCGGCGGCGAGCTGCTCGCCGCCCAGGACGCGGCCACCAGGGTGCGGGCCGCCGAGGCGCTGCGCGACTACGTGGTGCGGGTGCTGTGGCGCACCCGTGAGGACCCGCGCGTCGACCTCGGCGCCAGCCCCAGAGCCGGTCTGATGCTGCTCCGCGCGGCGAAGGCCCAGGCGATGATGCAGGGACGCGACCACGCGCTGCCCGACGACGTGCAGGCGCTGGCGGAGCCGGTGCTCGCACATCGGCTCGTGCTCGCGCCCGGCTCCTCGCGCGCAACCGCGCGCGACGTGGTCGCGGACGCGATCTCCTCGGTACGGGCGTTGTGAGCCGCGCGGCGGGCGTCGCGCTCGCGGGCGCGGCTCTGATCCTCGCCGCGTTCGTGTTCGACTCCTCTGGCCTGTTCGTGCCCGGGATCGCGTTCGTCGGGCTTGCCGTGAGCGTCCCCGGCTGGATCTGGCTCGCCTCCCGCGGCGCCTCGGTGAGCCGGCGGCTCGACGCCGAGCGGGTGGTCGAAGACGAGCCGCTCGAGGCCCGGATCGTGGTGCGCCGGGGGGCGCTCGGCCTCCCGGGCGGCGAGGTGCTCGACCCGTTCGCGGGTGGGGCGATCCGCCTGTCCGGGTCGCTGAGCAACAGCGCCGGGCGACGAGTCAGCGAGGTACGTGTGGTCGCGCGGTTCCCCCGGCGAGGCCGGCGCCGGTTCGACCCGCCGACGCTGACGCTCGGGGACCCGATCGGCCTCGTGCACGTGCACGCGCGTCGGCGGGTCGGGGCCGAGGCGCTGCTCGTGCTCCCGCGCACGGAGCGGCTGCGGTGGCATCGCCGTGATCCCGGCCACCGTCTGGAGGCGCCGTCTTGGTCGGCTTCGCCGGACGCGCTCGCCGCCACCGAGGTCGACGGGCTGCGCCCGTATCGCCCCGGAACGCCGGCGTCGCGGATCAGCTGGACCGCGCTCGCCCGCGGTGCGGGGCTGCTCGAGCGCCGGCTGCGGGCCGAGCGCGACTCCGGGCCGCTGGTCGTCCTCGACGTTCGCGCGTCGGCCGACGGCGAGCACGTGGACGCCGCGGTGCGCGCCGCCGCGTCGCTGGCGCTGGAGCTCGCGCGGCGAACCGGCTGCGACCTGCTGCTCCCCGGCGATCGCCGGCCGCTCCAGATCGAGCCCGACCTCGGCGCCTGGCCCGGCGCCCACGCCCGGCTGGCGCTCGTCGAGGGCGGTCCGGACGCGCCGCCGCCGTCGATGTCGATCCGTCCGGGCGCAGGGACGATCTTCTATGTCGCCGCCGAGTCCGGGCGGCTGCCCGCCCGGTTGCTGCGCGGCAGCCTGCGCGCCGGCGTGCTCGTCCTGCCCGAGGACCTGACCCCCGCCGTGCGCGGCGTGCCGAGCTTCGACGTCGGGGGCTGCCGCGGCTACGTGCTGACGGCGAGCAGCCGCACCGCGCCCACGCGGGAGCAGGTCGCATGAGCAGCGGCACCCAGGTCGCGCTGCTCACGCCCAGCGGCCGGCACGCCGCGCCGCCGCGGCTCGAGGTGGAGGCCGCCGCCGAGCAGCCGGTCGTGCGGCTGTTGACGTTTGCCGCGCTCGGCTTGTACGGGGTGCTCCGCTGGTCGACGCTGCTCTCGGGCAGGGACGAGGGGCGTCTGCTGGGGCTGCTCGTGCTCGCGGTGCTGGTGGCGGGCAGTGGGCTCGTGGGGCGCAACCGCCTCGTCCAGACCGTCGTCGCGATCGTCGCGGCGCTGACCGCGTTCGCCGTCGCCGGCGTGCCGGTCGCGTGGGTCGTGCACCTCCGCGTGGCCGTAACCGCCGCGGCGATCGGCGATGGCCTCTCGGCGCTCCCGCGAGCGTTCGTCCCGTACAGCGGGATCAACCAGTGGGTGCAAACCGTGATCGTGCTCGGAGCCGGCGTGCTGCTCTTCGACGCGGCGCTGCTCCTGGCGTTCGCGCCCCGTGCGCTCGGCGACCTGCGGCGCGCCGGCGCCGCGCTGCCGATGCTCGCGCTGACCGCCGTCCCGGCGACGCTCGTGCACCCGAAGTTCGCCTATCTGGACGGACTCGTCCTGTTCGTGCTGCTGGCGGCGTTCATCTGGGGGGAGCGGATTCGCCGCGCGCAGCTCGGGGGTGCGCTTGCGCTGTGCGCCGCCGCAGCGGTCGCCGCGATGGTCGCGGCGCCCGCGATCGATCCGCACAAGCCGTGGGTGAACCCGCTGGGCCTGGCCGGCGGGCTCGCGCCTGCCAAGGTCGACAGCTTCGACTGGTCGCAGACCTACGGCCCGATCCACTGGCCGCGCAAGGGCCGGGCGGTGCTCGAGGTCCAGGCCTCGCACGGCGAGTACTGGAAGGCCGAGAACCTCGACACCTTCAACGGGACGGGATGGAACCTCGGCAGCGTGCTCGACGGCGGCGACCCGATGACGACAGTGAGCCCCGCGGCGATCAGCCGCTGGACGCAGAGCCTGCGCGTGACCGTCAGCTCGATGAACACGACGAACGTGATCGGCGCCGGCCAGGCGAACCCACCGCAGCACCTGCCGGAGACGCTGCTGGCGGGCGCAAGCCCAGGGACGTGGTCGACCGCCACCCAGATCGGCCCCGGCGACAGCTACTCGATCCAGGTCTACGCGCCGAACCCCAGCCCGGCTCAGCTCGCATCCGCCGGCGCTCGGTACCCGCGGGCGCTGATCCCCGGCTACCTGTCGCTCCAGGTCCCCGCGTCCCGGACTGCAGGCGTGACCAGAACCACGATCTTCCCGCCGTTTCACTCGGCCGCGGCGACCGGATCGACGGGCGCGAACCCGGCGAGCGTGATGCTCTCCTCCCCGTACGCGCGCATGTACGCGCTGGCGCGGCGGCTCGCGGGCCATGCTCACACGCCGTACGCGTTCGTCGGCGCGGTCGAGAGCTACCTCGCGCATGGGTACACCTACAACGAGGACCCGCCGCCAAGCCGGTACCCGCTCGAGAGCTTCCTGTTCTCCTCCTACGAGGGGTACTGCCAGCAGTTCGCCGGATCGATGGCGTTGCTGCTGCGCATGGGCGGCGTGCCGGCGCGCGTCGCGGTCGGGTTCACGAAGGGCACCTATGACTCGGCGACCAAGCGCTGGATCGTCGACGACACCGACGCGCATGCGTGGGTCGAGGCATGGTTCCCTCACTACGGATGGGTGGAGCTCGACCCGACCCCGGCCGCTGACCCAGCGCTCGGAGGGCACGTGCAGACGCCGAGCGCCGCAAGCAGTAGCGGTGGATCCGCGCACGCGACCCCGTCCACCCACCGAACCGACACTCGCTCGCCGGCCCGCGCCGCGTCGGCCGCGGTGCGCACCGCGTCGCCGAACCACGGCGGTGGGCTGAGCGCGATCGCGGTCGCGGGGATCGTGGCCGCGCTCGTGCTACTCGCGGTGCTCGCGCTGGGTACGCGGCCGCTGGCGGGCGGCGAGGCGATGATCGCCGAGCTCGAGCGAGCCATGGCTCGCACGGGGCGACCGGTGGCCGGCGGGACGACGCTCTCGGCGATCGAGCGCCGGCTCGGGTCCGGCTCGGCCGCGGCAGCGTACGTCCGGGCTCTGCGAATGCAACGGTTCGGCGCTGGCCGCGAGCGGCCCACCGGTGACCAG
>DATKFF010000407.1:0-11173 GCA_035511595.1 Solirubrobacteraceae bacterium
ACCTGCACGAGTTCGGGATCGAGACGATCGTCCACTCCCCAGGAGTCGGGGCCAACCTCGACGACCACGTCGAGGGGATCGTCCAGTGGAACGCCAAGCAGCCGATGATCCGGAGCTCGACGCAGTGGTGGGAGATCGGGCTCTTCTCGACCTCTGAGGACGGGCTCGACCGGCCGGACCTGATGATGCATTACGGCTCGGTGCCGTTCGACATGAACACGGCGCGCTGGGGCTACCCGACGACCGAGAACGGGTTCTGCCTGACGCCGAACGTGTGCCGCGGCCGCTCGCGGGGGACGGTCCACCTGCGCTCGTCGGATTTCCGCGATCGCGCGCGGGTCGATCCGCGGTACTTCACCGACGCCGAGGGTCACGACGAGCGCGTGATGGCGTACGGGATGCGGCTCGCGCGAGAAATCGTCAAGCAGTCCGCGATGGCGGACTGGGCTGGCGAAGAACTCGCGCCGGGCCCCGATGCGCAGACGGACGACGAGCTGATCGACTACATGCACAAGACCCACAACACCGTCTATCACCCGGCGTGCTCCGCGCACATGGGACCTGACTCGGATCCGCTGGCGGTCGTCGACCCGCGCCTGCGGGTGCGAGGTGTGGCGGGCCTGCGGATCGCCGACGGCTCGATCCTGCCGTTCCTGCCCGCGATCAATCCCTGCATCACGACGATGATGATCGGCGAGAAGTGCGCGGACATGCTGAAGGCGGACGCACGCCGCGGCGCCGAGCAGGTCGCGGTACCCGCGAGCGGTTGAGCGACGGCTCGTGAACGGCGCCGCGGCGCCCGAGGTCACCCGCTTCTTGCGGGAATATCCGCCGTTCGACGCGCTCGAGGTAGACAAGGTGGAGCGTGTCGCCGCGACGGCCGAGGTGGAGTTCCACCTGGCCGGAACGACGATCTTCTCCCAGGGCGCCGAGCCGGTTGAGTACCTGCGCGTCGTTCGCAGCGGCGCGGTTGAGATCGTCGATCACGGCCGCGTGCTCGATCTGCTGGGCCCCGGGGAGATGTTCGGTCAAGCGTCGATGCTCTCGGGGTTTCCGACCGGCTTCGAGGCGCGGGCCGCGGAAGACACACTCTGCTACCGGATCGCCGCGGACATCGCGCGCGAGCTGCTGGCGGCGCCGGCGGGACTGCGGTTCGTGGCCCAGTCGCTGATCGAGCTGTGGGGCGAAGCGGCCAGCCCCGCTCCGGCCGGCCCGACCGACGACCCGGCGAACCAGCCGGTGGGCGGGCTGATCCACGACGATGCGGTGATCTGCGCTCCCGACACTTCGATCCGCGAGGCGGCGGAGCGGATGGCGGCGGCCCCCGCAACCTCGGTGATCGTCGAACTCGGTGGCGGCACGCTGGGGATCCTGACCGACCGCGATCTGCGCACCCGCGTCATCGCTGGCGGTCTTTCGGGCGACACGCCCGTTTCGGCAGCGATGTCGGCCCCGGCCTATACCTGCGGACCCGAACGACTGGGCGGCGAGGTTCTCCTCGAGATGCTCGACCGCGGCTTTCGTCACTTCCCCGTCGTATCCGCGACCGGGCGGATTCTCGGGGTCGTGGAGGACATGGACATCGTCGCGGCGCAGACCCGGTCGTCGTTCTACCTGCGCCAGGCGATCGCCAGGGCTGAGGGACTCGACGAGCTCCGGATCGCCGCGCGTGAGCTGCACCCGACGGTGATCGCGATGCACGACGCCGGGCTCGCGGCGGCGACCATCACAGCCGTCTACGCGGTCGTGGTCGACGCGCTCACCCGGCGCCTGCTCGAGCTCGCGGTGGCCGATGCCGGTGAGCCGGTCGTCGACTTCGCGTGGCTGGCGCTGGGCAGCCAGGCTCGGCGCGAGCCGATGCCGAGCTCCGACGTCGATAGCGCAATCGCATGGTTCGGCGACGCGGGGCCAGAGCAGATGCGCCCGTATCTGCACGGCGTCGCAACAACGGTGGTCGCCGGGCTGCAGGCGTGTGGGTTGTCCGCCGATGCGCACGGCGCGAGCGCCGCGGACCCGTTGTTCATCCGCTCGGTTAATTCGTGGCAGCGAGCCGTTCGGAGTTGGATCGCGGATCCGACGCAGGAGCAGGCGCTGATCCTGGTCTCGGTGCTGGTCGACAGCCGGCCGGTGTGGGGGATCCACACTGGAACGCCGGTGGCCGACACGTTCCGGCTGGCGCCGAGCAACCCAGCGCTGCTCCGCCTGCTGGCGCGGTTCGCGCTCTCGCACCGCCCGCCGACGGGCTTCCTGAGGGGACTGGTCGTCGAACACTCCGGCGAGCACCGCGGCCGGCTCGACCTCAAGCACGGCGGCGTGATCCCGATCGTCGACCTGTCGCGTTGGGCCGGGATCGCGGCCGGGGTGACGAGCGCCTCGACGACCGAGCGCTTGAAGGCCGCCGCGTCCGCCGGAACTCTGCCGCCGGCCGACGCCCACACGCTCGAGGACGCCTTCGCCCTGATCACCGGTCTCCGGCTGGCCCACCAGGTCGACCAGCTCCGCGCGGGCGAGCGGCCGGACGATTTTGTCAATCCGGCCGCGCTCAGCCCGCTGACGCGCACGCACTTGAAGGAGGCGTTTCGCGCCGTGGCATCGATCCAGAGGCGCGTGGCGGCGGAGCTCGACATCGGTGCGCGATGAGGCTACGGCTGCCGTTTCGCGGTCGCCGGGTTGCGCTCGACGAGGTTGCGGCGGCCTATGCGAGCGCGAAGCTGCCGCGCGGGCGAACGCCCTGGCGGGAAGCCGGATGGTGCGCCGTCGACCTCGAGTTGACCGGCCTCGACCCGCGTGAGCACGAGATCATCTCGTTCGGTGCGATCCCGATCGACGACGGCCGCGTCCAGCTACACGCGGCAGTCGAAGGGCTCGTGCGGCCGTCAGGCTCGATCAGCGAGACCTCGATCCGCGTGCACGGACTTCGCGCTGCCGACCTCGCCCGCGCGCCGCGACTCGCCGACGCACTCGGGCCGCTGCTGGCTGCGATCACCGGGCGGCTGCTCGTGGTCCATTCCGCGGCGGTCGAGCGCGCGTTCCTGGGGCGCGCGCTGCGCGAGCAGGGGCTCCGGCTCCGCGAGCCCCTGATCGACACGGAGGTGCTCGGGCGAGTCTGGCTGCGAGAGCGCGACGGCGACAGTCCGAGGCACGTGTCGCTCGGAGATCTCGCGGCGGCGCTGGGGTTGCCGGCGGAGCGGCCGCACGATGCGCTCGGTGACTCGCTGACCACCGCACAGATTTTCATCGCGCTGGCCGCGCACCTCGACGCGCTCGGTGCCGAGACGGTCGGGAGCCTCGCACGAGCCGGACAGCGCCTCAAAGCCCTACGCGGGTTCGATGGCCGATAGGTTTGGAGGATGAACAGCGATTGGCGAATCTGGCGTCCGGCGATCTGGCTCGTGATGCTCGGCATCGCCGTGATGCTCCTGTTCAGCCCTTGGTACCTCGGCGCCATCTTCTTCGGGGCCGCGATCGGGTCTGCGATCCGGATCCAGCAGCGACGCCGCCGCGCGCTGGCCGCCGCTGCGGCCGTCAAGCGCCAGCCCCAGCGGCGCCGGCGCTCGGGTGGGAAGCGCTGAGCGGCCTTCAGCGCGCGTCGACGATCCGGATCTCGGCAGCGGTGCTGCGCCGCAGCTCAGCGGCCGCGGGGTGCTTCGCCGAGCGCAGCGGGCGGCGGCGCGAAGGCAGCAGCACGACGTCAGCGCGGGCGCGCGTGACCCACTCGTGCAGCGGCGGGTCGGTGCCCTCCGCCAGCAGCTCGAACCCCGCACGGTCACCGACACCGGCGAGCTGCTCGCGCGCTTGGTCGAGTTCCCGCGCGACCGCCTCTCGCACGAAGGTGTTGTACTCGGTGGCGGAGTTGCCACAGCGCGACCCAGACGGTGCGGTCGGTACGACGCTGAGGACCGTGACCGTCGCGTGTTCGCGCTCGGCCAGCTCACGAGCCAGCTCGACCGCGGCCGCTCCGCTGCGACCCGGCTCGAACACCACCAGCACGTGTTTGTGCGGGGTCTCCATGACGTCAAACAGAACTCTAGTCCCCCGATGACGCCGTCCGGACGCGTCGTCGTGATCGGCGGTGGGATCACGGCGCTAGGGTTGCCGACCACTTGGCGCGCGCCGGTTGGGGGGATGCCGAGATCCGAGACTGGACCGATGCCCTGTGGGAACGCGCGGTGGCCGAGTTCGAATCGCCCGAATTCGAGTCGCTGATCGATCAGGCTGCGGACGCCTGACGTCAGAGCACGGCGCGGATCTCGTCCTCGAATGTCGCGATGTGCTCGCACAGGACATCGCGCGCACGCTCGCCCTCACCCGCGGCGATCGCGCGCAAGACCTCGTCGTGCTCGTGCACGCGGGCGAACAGATGGGGGAGCCGGTCGATCACCAGGTGCCAGATCCGTAGCGAGAGGTTGAAGTAGCGGGTCAGCGTCTCCTCGAGGTACGGGTTGCCCGTGCAGCGATAGACGAACCGGTGAACGCGCGCGTCGAGCGCCATCAGCGCCTCGACGTCATCGCTTCCGCGGCTGTGTCCGAGCTCGCCGAGCAGCGCCTCCAGCTCGTCGCGCTGTGGGCCGGTGATCCGCTCGGCGGCACGGAGGGCGGCGTGGCCCTCGAGCACCATCCGGACGTCCGAGATGTGGTTGAGGTCGGTGATGTTGATTTCGCTGGCGAACGTCCCGCGGCGCGGGAACACCGTGACCAGGTTCTCGAGCGCGAGCCGCTTGATCGCCTCCCGCACCGGGGTGCGTCCCATCTCGAGCTGCCGGCCGACGAGGTCCTCGTCGATCGGGTCTCCCGGCGCGATCGCGAGCGTCACGAGCTGGTCCCGAAGCTCGACGTAGGCGCGGTCGGCAAGCAACTCACGTCGCGAGCCGGACACAACTGATATATCAGTCATGGGCCAGGAGTCTATATCGCACTTCTACCCTCCGGTCGCACTACCGTCACGCGGCGCCGCGAGGCCGCCGAGCCGCTCAACCTCGGTCCTCCGCCAGTCCTCCGCCTGCTCCAGCTCGTTGAACGTGAACAGGTGCACCCCGGCGACACGGTTGTCTGGCTCGGCCAGATCGGGTGCCAGGCGCTCGAGCAGCGACCCCGGGCGGTAACCGCGCGGAAGTGTCAGTCGCCGCAACCAGCTGCCGTGCCCCCGCAGGAACCGGGCCGACTCGCCGAGCCCGATCCGGCTCGAGAGCCGCAGCAGCCTGACGGGGTCGACCGGGCCGGGCAACCCGACGTAAATCGGGAGCTCGACGCCCCGGGCACGCACGCGCCGCAGCCAGCTCGCGATCACCGCGGGGTCGAAACAGATCTGGCTGACGATGTACGTCGCGTACGGCGCCTTCTCGAACATCGCCTGGATCGTGGTCTCGTCGCTGATGAACGCGTGGCTCTCCGGGTAGCCCGTGATGCCGACCTCCGCCAAGCCGTGCCCGAGCTCGGCCATCACCTTGAGCAACGCCGCGGCCCCCTCGAACGGCCCCAGCGGCTCGTCGAGGTCGCCGGCGACGACGAACACCTCGTGGATGCCCATCGACCGGATCCGCGCGAGCAACTCGCCAAGCTGGTCGCGATCGGCGATCAGCCGCGCGGCGAGGTGAGGCACCACCTTGTAGCCACGACCGGTCAGCCGTTCGGCAAGCGCTAGCGTCGCCTCCGGTCCACGGCTCGGCGAGGAGGTGATCGTGACCGTCAGCTCCGGCGGGACGTACCGGAGCACCTCCTCTTCGACGCCGTCGACGGGTATCACCTCCAGGCGGGGGCGCTGGAGGAAGTCGACGAGGACGCCGCGGGCGTCGATCAGTGCTCGGCCGCGAGCCGTTGCTTCGGGATCTCTTTCTTGGGATCGATGAACGGCATCTGCACGACGACGGCGTCTCTGGGCTCGCCGTAGACGTCGACCTCCAGCTCGGTGCCAGGCTCCGCGAGCTCGATCGGGACCATCGCGTACCCGATGTTCTTCTCGAGGCGCGGGGAGTGGCATGCCGAGGTGACGCGGCCGACCGCCTCGCCGCCGCGGCTGACGGGGAAGAAGTCGATCATCGATCCGTCGTTGTACGCGCCGAGGCTTGCGCCCGAGATCTCCACGCCCGCGAGCTTTCGCGTCGGGCCGTCCTGCTTGATGCGCCTGAGCGCTTCCTTGCCGATGAAGTCGGCCCCCTGCTCGAGGTCGACCATCCAGTCGTAGCCCATGCCGACCTCGTAGGGGTTGGTGTCGAGCCCCATGTCGGCGCCCCACGCGAGGATCCCGCCCTCGATCCGCCTGATGTGACACGGGCCGACGACCGTCAATCCGTGGGGCTCGCCCGCTTGCAGGACCGCATCCCACAGCTGCTCGCCGCGCTTGCTGGCCTCGTACAGGTAGATCTCGTAGCCGAGCTCCGCCGTGTAGCCGGTTCGTGACACCTTCACCGGCATCCCGTCGAGCTCGTAGCTGCGCAAGAAGTAGTAGGGCAGCTCGAGGATCTGCTCGCCGAACAGATCGACCATCACGTCCTTTGACTTGGGCCCCTGGATCTGAACCGGTCCAACGTCCGGCTCGCTGATCGTGACGTTCATGCCTGAGTTCTGGGCTACGCCCTGGGCCCACAACAGCACGTCGCTGTCGGCCAGCGACAGCCAGAAGTGGTTCTCTGCGAGCCGCAGCAGGACCGGATCGTTGATGATCCCGCCGTCCGCTGCGGTCACGAACACGTACTTGCACTGCTCGACCGCGCACTTATTGAGGTCGCGCGCCACGAGCATGTTCGTGAAGTCGAACGCGTCCGGTCCAGTGATCTCCACCTGGCGCTCGACGCCGACGTCCCACAACGTCACGCCCTCCAATAGCTGCCAGTACTCCGCGATCGGGTCGCCGTAGTGCCGCGGGTGGTAGGTGTGGTTGTACACGCTGTACATCGCCACCCCGTGCTTGCGCGACGCGTAGAAGTAGGGCGACTTGCGAATCCGCGAGTACTGGAGGATTTCCGGATGCTCGTTTACTGGAGACAATGACGGCTCCTGGTGTTCGAGGCGTGATGTATGCGACTTATATATCAGCTGTGGCCTTTCCCGGCCAGCCATCATTTGGGGAAAGCCGGCGGCCCGGAGCGCTGGCTCACGGGAGGGTCACCCGGGGCGCATGACGACACCTGCTGAGCTGGGGAGGATCGTCGTGCGGCTGGAGCCGCTGCTCGGACCCGCCGCGGGCGAACCGGTCCCGCTCGACGGCGGCATCACCAACCGCAACTACCGGGCCCGACTGGGGGGCCAGGACTACGTGATCCGGCTGCCCGGCAAGGACACGGCGCTGCTCGGGATCGACCGCGAAGCGGAGCGGAGCGCGAACGTCGCGGCGGCCGAGCTCGGGATCGCCCCGGCCGTGGTCGCGGCGTACGAGGATTGCCTCGTCACCAGATTCGTCTCGTGTCGTCCAGCGAACCCGGCAGAGCTAGCCGCGGTGCCGGACGGCGCCGCCCGCGCGCTACGCGCGTTCCACGATCGCGGCCCCGTCCTCCCAACCCGCTTTTGGGTCCCCGAGCTCGCCGAGGCGTACGCCGCGAAGGTGCGCGAGCGGGGCGGGACCATCTCCCCGGAGTACGAGTACGCGCTCGGGATCGCGAGGCGAATCGCCGACGTCCGCCCGCTGTCGCACCCCGTGCCGTGCCACAACGACCTCCTCACCGCCAACCTGATCGTGTCCCCGGACTCGGGGCTGCTGCTCGTCGACTGGGAGTATGCGGGGATGGGTGACCGCTTCTTCGACCTCGGCAACCTCTCGATCAACAACGATTTCGACGAGGCCGCGGATCGGCGTCTGCTGCGCGCCTACCTCGGTCGTGAGCCGGAGGCCGCGGAAAAGGCCGCGCTGGTGATGATGCGCGCGATGTCCGATGTGCGAGAGGCCGTGTGGGGAGTGGTGCAGGGATCGATCTCGGAGCTCGAGTTCGATTTCGCCGGCTACGCCGAGCGGCACTTCGCCCGCCTGCGCACGACGACCTCCGGTCCCCGATTCGCGGAGAGCTTCGATGCCCGGCCCGGGTGAGCTGCCGGCGCGCGCCCGCGTCGTGATCATCGGAGGCGGCGTCGGCGGGACCTCGATCGCGTATCACCTCGCGCAGCTCGGCGAGCGCGACGTTGTGCTGCTCGACCGCAGCCAACTCACCAGCGGCTCGACGTTTCACTCGGCGGGCTTGGTCGGCCAGTTGCGGGCCGGGGTCACGCTGACCCGGATGATGATGGATTCGGTGGAGCTCTACCGGAGGCTCGACTGCGGCTGGGTCGAGTGCGGCGGCATCCGCCTTGCATGCACGCCCGAGCGCGAGCAGGAGGTCCTTCGCCAGGTCGCGTGGGCGAAGACGTTCGGGCTGCCGCTCGAGCTCATCACGTCAGAGGAGGCGCGCGAGCGCTTCCCGCTGATGGTCACCGACGGCGTGCGCTGCGCGTCGTTCCTGCCCAGCGACGGCTATCTCGATCCCTCCCAGCTGACATACGCGCTGGCGGAGGGCGCACGGGCCGGCGGCTGCCGGATCTTCACCGGCACCCGGGTGACCGGCGTGGACGTGGACCGATCGCGCGCGGCGGCTCGGGTCGTCGGCGTCGAGACCGAACGGGGGCCGATCGAGGCGGAGGTCGTCGTCAACGCCGGCGGGATGTTCGCCGCTGAGGTCGGCCGGATGGCCGGCGTGCGTGTGCCGGTGGTTCCGTTCTCCCACCAGTACCTCGTAACCCAGCCGTTCCGGGAACGCGCCATCGGCGAGCATCTCCCGACGCTCCGCGACCCGGACCTACTGGTCTACTTCCGGGAGGAGGGGGCCGGGCTCGTGATGGGCGGCTACGAGCGCGAGAGTGCGCCGTGGGCGCTCGACGAGCACAGCCTCGACCGGATCCCCGCGGACTTCAACGGCAGGCTGCTAGAGGAAGACTGGCCAAGGTTCGAGGAGCTGGCGGCGAACTCCTCGAGGCGCGTGCCGGCGATGGACGAGATCACGGTCACGCGGCTGATCAACGGGCCGGAGGCGTTCACCCCGGACAACGAGTTCTGTCTGGGAGAGAGCGAGGTGCGCGGGTTCTTCGTCGCCGCCGGGTTCTGCGCACACGGCCTGGCGGGCGCCGGCGGGATCGGCAAGGTGATGGCGGAGTGGATCATGGCCGGGGAGCCGTCGCTCGACGTCTGGCACATGGACATCCGCCGCTTCGGGGCGCACTATCGCTCCCCGCACTACACGCTCGTGCGGGCCAAGGAGGTGTACGAGACCTACTACGACATTCGCTATCCGGGCCACGAGCGGACCGCCGGGCGGCCACTGCGCACGTCCAGCGCGTTTGACTGGCACCGCCGGCACGGAGCGGCGTTCGGCGAAAAGTCGGGGTGGGAGCGCGTCAACTGGTACGAAAGCAACGCCGCCGCAGGCGAGGATTCGGACCGCCCAAGCGGTTGGGCCGGAATGAACTGGTCCCCGGCGATCGCCGCCGAGCATCGCGCGGCTCGTGAGACGGCCGCGCTGTTCGACGAGTCCTCGTTCGCAAAGATCGAGGTCGTCGGCCCGGGCGCCGCCGAGTTCCTGGAGCTCCTGTGCGATAACCGCGTTGCCCGCGGCGTGGGCGCGGTCACGTATACGCAGATGCTCAACCGCCGCGGTGGGATCGAGTGCGATTGCACGGTCGCGCGCGTGGACACGGACGTGTTCCAGATCGTCACCGGCACGGCGTTCGGTAACCACGACCTCGGCTGGATCCGCAAGCAGATGCCGGACGACGGGTCGGTGCGTGTGACCGACACCACCGCCGCCTGGGCATGCTTCGGGCTTTGGGGGCCGAAGGCGCGCGCGGTGCTCGGCGCCCTGACCGCGGATCCGCTCGACTTCCCATACATGAGCATGCGGGCGATCACGGCCGCGGATGCGCCCGCCCGGGCGGTGAGGGTTACCTTCGTCGGCGAGCTCGGCTGGGAGCTCTACGTCCCGACTGAGTACGGAGCCGCGCTGTGGAGCGCGCTGTGGGAGGAGGGCCGGCGACACGGAATGCTGGCCGGGGGGTATCGCGCGATCGACTCGCTCCGGCTCGAGAAGGGCTATCGGGTGTGGGGAACCGACATCACCCCTGACGAGACCCCGCGCGAAGCCGGCCTGGGTTTCTGCGTTCGTGAGGACAAGACGTTCATCGGCTCGGATGCACTCGGCCAGCCGCGCAAGCGCCTCCGTTGCCTGCTGCTCGCCGACCCCCGGTCGGTGGCGCTCGGCAACGAGCCCGTACGGGTCGGCGGGGAAATTGTCGGCCGAGTCACGAGCGGTGGCTATGGCTACACCATCCGACGCTCGATCGCCTACGCCTACCTTCCGGTGGAGATCGGATTCGGCACCCCGGTCGAGGTCGACGTCTTTGGCGCGTGGATCGGCGGGGAAGTGGTGCGCGAGCCGCTGTTCGATCCATCCGGAGAACGCGTGCGGGGGTAGCGGGTGGTCTCGCAGAAGGATCGGATGCTGCGCGGCGAGCCCTACCTCGCCAACGACGCCGAGCTGCTGGCCGAGCGCAAGCGCTGCCGGCTGATCGTCGAGCGCTTCAACGCAACCAGCTTCGGCGAGTCGAAAACACGTCGCGCAATCCTCGGCGAGCTGCTCGGTGAGTTGGGCGAAGGGGCCGAGGTGATGGCGCCGTTCCAGTGCGACTACGGCTATCAGATCAGCGTGGGCGCGAGGACGTTCATCAACTACGGAGCGATCGTTCTCGACGCGGCGACGGTGACCGTCGGCGATGACGTACAGATCGGGCCCGGCGTGCAGCTGCTGACCGCGCTACACCCGCTGGAGTCCGAACCCCGCCGTCGCGGTGTGGAGACCGCGGCCCCGGTCAGCATCGGGGACGGCGCGTGGCTGGCGGCGGGCGTGATCGTCCTTCCGGGGGTCGACATCGGGGCCGACGCCGTCGTCGGCGCCGGGAGCGTCGTCACGAGCGATCTGCCGGCGGGTCACCTGTGCTTTGGCAACCCATGTCGCGTGATTCGGCAGATTGCCTAGCCGGCGGTTGACGGACCGTGCTCGATCGCCTCGGCGAGCAGCGTCGCCACGTCGACGACCTCGAGCTCAGCGCCGGTGCTCTGCACGCCGTCGTCGAGCATCACGGTGCAGAACGGGCAAGCGACCGCGAGCGTGTCCGCTCCCGTCGCGGCGGCCTCGCGCACCCGCTCGGCGTTGATCGGCTT